>CANQOU010000005.1 GCA_947625565.1 uncultured Clostridia bacterium | reverse complement strand
AACAGTTGTGGTGAAACTTCTGCTTCAATTGGAACACCTGTTGAAATTATATCTTGTATGTTTATGTCCCTTTGTATTACAATAAGTGCACCTTTTTTAGCTTTTGATAATTCTTGTGCCGCAATAACTATTTTATATATGTCTTCTTTTGTTTTTGTTGCTATATCTTTATCAAGTCCAAAAAATTTAGTATATTTGCTAGTTCCCAATTGTTCTAACGCTCTTCTTAGCTCTGGTTGGAAAATAACAATAATCGCTATAAGTCCAATATTCATAATAGCTGTTAAAATGGCATTTAGAATTCTTAAATTTAATAAGCTACTTATCCAAGTTGTAACAAATAGAAATAGAATTCCTTTTATTAGTTGCCATGCTCTAGAGCCTTTTACCACTTTAAAAAAACAATATAGCAAAAAAACAACAATTGCTAAATCTATGATAAGTGTTATTAATTCAAATGGATTATTTTTTAGATTGTTAAAATATTCTAGAATATTTTCTTTATAAAAAGTTTCCCATCCAGTTGTTCTTGTAGGTGTAATAGAATCTACTGTTCCTATATTTCCCATAATTATTCTCCTTTGTATATTTTACCCTATATTAGTGCAAAAATTAGTGTTGCACAAGTACTAGCAAGCATTAGTAAAACAAGAATTACTGCCATGATTTTGCCAAATACCATTCCTGCATTAAATTCTCTATGTTTTTTATTTTGTTTATCCTTTTTCATTTTGTATTCCTCCTTAAATTTTAATCCTTTTTAATTATATCACTGTTTTATTAAGTTTTCAATACTTTAATTTATAACTACTAGCCATTTTTAATTTTCTACTGGTTCATTCGGTCGCATAAATATTATTCATATTTTTTATAAAATCAAATTTTAATGTTTAAATAATTTTTTTATTGCATTTATAACTTTCTTTATGAATGTTTCTTTGTAATCAATCATTGCCAATTCTTGAACTACTACTTTCTCTTGTTCTTTATTCTTGTTTTTAAATAAATTATCAGAATTATATTTTTCATGCAATTTTTTTTGATATTTTATTTCATTTTCATTAAGTATTTCCCTAATTTTACTTTTTTCTTCTTCACTATCGCACCAGTAATTTAAATGTAATAAAGCAATCATTGCAATAGTTTCTCTTTGTATATTTTGTTTTTCTATTTGAATACTTGCATCATATTTTGGGATATAATCCTTTAATTTTTCATCTTTATATAAATTTCTTAATTGCATAGGAATTCTATTTTTATATTTTTCGTCTATTATATCAAGAAAAGCATCTATTTCAGAAAAAATTTTTCTTGTTTTATCATCAATCATTTAAGAATATCTCCTTTTATTATAGTTCCTCAATTTGTTGATTTTCATTTTCCATATCACGTTCATTACTTTTTTTAAGTACCTCATAAGATTTATCTGCTTCAGTCATTGTAATTCCAATACTTTGATATGTTCCAATTAGTTTATTTATATCATATATTTGTTCTCCTTGTTGTACACTGTCTTCTATAAATTTGTCCATTTTCCTTATTAAATTATTTTTATTTTGTACTTGCATAAAGTCTTCGATTGTCATACCAATTGCTGATAATCTTGGTTTTAATTCTAATAAGTATTGTTCCCAGTTTCTTCCTGTTTTCTCCATATATTCTTTATGTTGAGGCGTTAATTCCCTAGCTATGTATTCTGTTAATATTGCATTTACTTTTACACAACTTTCATATGCAGTATCAGTTGCATCTTTTCCTATTTGATCTAATTCTATGTTTTTTTGTATTTCTATTTCATTTACTTTTTCCTTTATCCCTACATATTTTGATAAAATATCCTCTCCATCTACTTCTTGTATTCCATTTTGAGCCATAAAATCTTTAATCATATCATTGTTATTTATTTGTTGCAACATATCTTCAGGTTTAATATTTTTGTCTCCTGAAAAATATTTACAATCTAGCCCTAGTGGTAATAACATTTTGTCTAATTTCTGCTGATGGCTGGTCCAATCTATTCCATCTTCTTCTTTTTGTTCTTTATACAGTTCGCCTCTTTCGTGTAAATCCTGTATTAAAAATTCTACAACATATTCTAATGCTTTTTCTGCTTCATTATTTCCATATAATTTGTCGTTTTGCATTTTCTCTTTTATACTTTTTATTCTCTTTATATTTGTAATAACCATATCTTCTTCATATTGTTCAGTTATATCAATTCCCAAAAATTTTTCTATAGATATATTCCTTAGTATTCTTTTGTTCACCTGTTCCATACTTCCTTCAAAATTTTGGGATTCGAATTGTAAATCTGATATTCCTAATGGAATTAATTCTTCTCTTAATTGTTTCTGATACTTAGAAAAGTCTATTCCTTGTTCTATTGCTTGTTCTTTTGCACCTTTATAATGTAAATCACAAAATCGTGTACTGCTAGAATAAATATTAGGCATACAATTCATTTTTAATACTTCATCAATTGGTATCTCTGGTTCTTTATTTTTAAGTAATTTATATAACGCATTTGTCTTATCTATATTTATTAATTCCGCTTCCATGAACAATTCCCATGAAGCGCAATGAAAATTAGCAAATAAATTTACATCTATTCCTCTGTTCATTAAGTCTTTTTCATATTCTTCTAGCCATCTAAAAGTATATGATTCTGGTGAATAATATTCACCATCAATATATCCATGTTCACCCATTGTAAATGTTTCATATCCAAATAACTTCATAAATTTATTGGTATAATTTATTACATTTTCACCTTCATATCCTATAACATTTACATCTGGATTTTCTTCTTTCATAATTTCTACTTCTTCTTGAGGGCATAAAATCCAATCATTGTTATTTAATTTAGCTGATCCCCTTACAAAAAAATCTGCTACTCTCATTGAACCGTAGTTCATTCTTATCTTCATCTAAACAATTTTTTAACGGTGACATAACTGCATAGCGTTTATTGTCCCAATTTCCAAAAAAATGGCTTGTTACAGTGCTATTTACTGTAAAATGAGTTGTATTTCTTCTGTTTCTATATTCAATTTCTCCAAAAGGCGTTTCTTCTTTCACTTTTATTCCTTTTTCGGTTACTGTTCTTATTTTATCATCTTTTGGTTTATAATCTGTAACATGCATTAAAACATATTTATCTATTCCTTTTCTATTACAAGATATTTCATAGGTTAAATTTGATAGCTCTCCTGACTTTATCAATTCATCTATAGTAAGTTTCTTACCTGCTTTTTTATTTAATTCTTCGATTTTCTCTTTCATCTGTTGTGTGAGATCTGTCATCATAATCGTCCTCCCTATTTTATTATTTCCAAAATTGTTTTATTGTTTTCGATTTTTTCATTTTGAATTTCTACATTATTTAAATATTGGCTTTTTGCATTTTCTATTGCTTCTGATTTATTTGTATAAATATATGCTAAAACTTGTCCTTTTTCTATATAATCTGACACCTTTTTATTTAATATAATACCTGCTTGAAAATCTATATTATCTTCTTTTTTTACTCTACCTGCACCCAGTTCACATGCTATTTTTCCAACTTCGAGCGCATTTATTTTAGAAATATATCCAGATTTTAAACTATAAATTGGTTCTATAAATCTTGCCATTGGCATATTCTCAATATTATCTATAGAAGATTTTTTTCCACCTTGTTTTTCTACTAATTGTTTAAATTTTTCTAATGCTTTTCCATTTTTTATATTTTCAAGCATTTTATTTTGATTTTCCTCTAAATTATCTCCTTTGCCAGCTAATTTTATCATATAACTTCCTAAGGTTAATACTACTTGTTTTACATCTTCTGGCATTTCTCCCTTTAAGAATTTGACTACTTCTATTACTTCTAACAAATTACCAACATTATATCCTAATGGTTCGTCCATATCTGTTAAAACACAAATAGTTTCTCTATTAGCTAATTTTCCAATATCAATCATGGTATTAGCTAATTTTCTTGCATCAGATATATTATTCATAAACGCACCTTTTCCAACAGTAACATCTAGCACTATTTTTTGTGCTCCACTTGCTATTTTTTTACTCATAATACTAGATGCAATAAGAGGTATACTTTCTACACATGAAATAGTATCTCGTAGAGCATAAATTTTTTTATCTGCTGGTGCTAAATTTTTAGTTTGTGAAATTATACTAATACCTATTTCTTTAACATTTTGCATAAATTCTTTTTCTGAAATTTCTGTCTTGTATCCTGGAATTGATTCTAATTTATCTATTGTTCCACCTGTAAATCCAAGCCCTCTGCCTGACATTTTTGCAACTTTTACACCTAAAGAACTAATAATTGGTAATAAAATTAGAGATACTTTGTCTCCTACTCCTCCAGTAGAATGTTTATCCACAATTATTCCTCCTAATGTAGATAAATCTAGTATATCTCCTGAATTAGCCATTGCTAGAGTTAAATCTGTAGTTTCTTGGTCTGTCATACCATTTAAAAATATTGCCATAATTAGTGCTGCTGCTTGATAATCAGCCACTTCTCCATTTGTATATCCCTTTACAAAATATTCAATTTCTTCTTTTGTAAGTATTTTTTTATCTCTCTTTTTCTCAATAATATTTAAAATATTCATTTAATTTCTCCTTTTGCTATTTAATATTTTATATGATATAATATATTTACTAAAAAATTCTTAGGAGGATAAAATTATGATGCGGAAAATTATTTTGATTACTATGGCTATGTTCTTGCTCTTAGTTACCACAATATTATCCTTAACTAGTATCTTTGTTTTCTTGATACCAGATGAATATCATTGATTTTATCTTTACATATAGGCACTTAAAAATTTAAGTGCCTATATTTTTGTTAAATTTTTAGTAAAACTTTTCCTATGCAAAGGTGTTAGTCCATATTCGCGTATGGCATCCATATGCATTTTAGTTCCATATCCTTTATGTTTTATAAACCCATATTGCGGATATACATCATCCCATTCACGCATAATTCTATCTCTTGTTACTTTAGCAATAATAGAAGCAGCTGAAATTGAATAACATTTTGCATCTCCTTTTATAATTGCCTCATATGGTATTCCTTTTGTATTTATATGTTCTAATGCATCAACTAAAATCAAATCTGGTCTAACGTCTAATTTTTCTACTACTTCAGTTACTCCTTGTTTAGTTGCATTTAAAATATTTATATCATCAATCACATCTTGCCCGATTATTGCTACTGAATAACTAATAGCTTCTTCAATAATTAAATCATAAAGCTTTTCTCTTTTCTTTTCTGATACCTTTTTAGAATCATTTACTCCCTCTATAAAAGATTCTTTTGGCATAATAACACCAGCAATTACTACTGGCCCTGCTAGAGGTCCTCTGCCTGCTTCGTCTATTCCACATATATTGTTGAAGCCTTTTAAATGTAGCTCTTCTTCCATTTCTTTAAGTTTTTTTAATCTTTCTATTTCTGTTTCCCTCATACAAATTCCTCTTTTTAGTCATTAACATTAACATCTCTAATATCATCTAATGCATATTTTATTTCTTTACCAACTTTAACTCCATATGTATAGTAAATTTTAGCAGTTATATTATCAATATTATACAAAATAATGTACCAACCTTTTTCGTCATTTGACTCTACACCTCTAATACTCATTTTTTCTAAGTCTTCTGTTGTTAATTTATATACATTCCCCTTTAATACATCTTCTTCACTAATGCCTATATCTTGTACTCTAGTTCCAAGAACTTCTAAATTTGTTAATAAAGTACCTTTCAATTCTTCTTTTGCAGCTGCTCTCATTTCCTCCGTTGCTTCTTGAGGTCTTATACCTAATTTATAGTTAGCATTTTCTACATATTCTTTTGCTTTTGCTTCAATAAGTAGCATATTAGTTTTTGTATTTTGGAAGGTTGTATATGTAATTGCATCCATTCCATATTTCATACTTATTCCTACTATAATTAACAATATAACAATGGTTATTACAAGTACAAGTAAAGTAATTCCTTTATTATTTCTTCTTACATTTTGCATCATTTTTCATCCCTCTCTTTTTTTATTTATTATATATGGAAACTTATTTTTTTTCAATAGAAATTGCTCCGAATTGTTACATTTTTTTCACAAAATTTTCACATAGATATAGTATTGTAATTATAATTTAGATATGATAAAATAAATATCAAATAAAACTAGGAGGGATTTTCAATGGAAGAAAATGAAAGTCAAAACAAAAATGCTAACTTCAAAACAGTAGCAACTACTAATTCATATAATACTAAAAAAATCAAATCAGGTTTTGGGAAAAGTGTAATTTTACCTTTTGTCAGTGGTGCATTAGGTTGTGCCGTTGTAGTAGGTACATGTTTTGGTGTTCCGTCAATACGTTCTAAAATTTTTAATGCAACACCAAATATTCAACAAAATACAAGTACTGACAATGCTTCAAAATCTAGTGGTTATGTATCACAAATTGATTTAAATAATTATTCTGATACTTCAGTTTATGCAGCTAATAAAATCTTACCTTCAATAGTTGGTATTCAAATTGAATACACTGTAAATAATTCACTTTTAGAAATGTTTGGTAGGTCTTCTACCTCTACTGCTACTGCTTCAGGCTCTGGAATAATCATTAGTGAAGATGGTTATATTTTAACTAATAACCATGTTGTAGCAAATTCTTCTGAAAACTCTAATTCTTATTATCAAGTATCAGAAGCAACAAAATTGACAGTTACTTTATTTAATGATGAAACAAAATATGAAGCAAAGATTGTAGGAAAAGACGAACAGACAGATTTAGCTGTAATTAAAATTGAAAAAACAGGTTTATCAAAAGCTGAATTCGCTGATTCTGACTCTATAAAAGTTGGTGAATTTGCAATGGCTGTTGGTAATCCAATTGGTATGCAAAGTAGTGTAACTTGTGGAATTGTTAGTGCTGTTAATCGTGAAGTTACAGATTCTGATGGAAAGAAATATACACTAATTCAAACAGATGCCGCTATAAATTCTGGAAATAGTGGTGGTGCTTTAGTTAATCACGAAGGAAAAGTAATTGGAATAAATACTTTGAAAGTTGCAGGTACTGGTATTGAAGGTATGGGATTTGCTATTCCAATCAATTCTACAACTGATGTTACTTCACAACTTATTGAATTTAGCAAAGTAAGGAGACCATATATTGGTATTACTGGTATTGATTTAACTGAAGCTCTTGCAAAAAATTATAATTTACCTCTTAGTGATGGTATATATATAAAATCTGTTGAAGATTTTTCAAGTGCTGAAAAGGCTGGATTAAAATCTGGTGATATAATTTTTGAAGCAGATGGAACAAAAATCACTAAAATGGATGATTTAAATAAAATAAAGAATTCTCATAAAATTGGTGATGAAATGAAGATAAAAGTAAATCGTGATGGTCAAGAAAAAGAATTTACTATTAAGTTAGGAGAACAACCTTAATTTTGAAAATTATTCACTTTTAGTTCACACAATGGACAAAAATCATTGATATTATATTCTTAAATCAGAAAGAAAACTGATTTACCTAAAAAACTATCCCCTTTTATTTTCAACGAAAAAAGAAGCTATAAAGCTTCTTTTTTCTTATAATATTACAAAATCCATTTCACTAGTTAAAGAATTATTTCCATAGCTATATATTATATGTAATTTTCCATTACGCATAAAAAATTGTTTTGAATTTTCTATTTTATAAATATCAGATTGACTATCTCTTACATAAATTGAATATCCTAATTCTTGCAAGTTCTTCGAATTTTTTTCTTCTTTTATAATTTCTTCTTTAATCTTTTGTTGCACTTCATTTTTATCATAATTTAATTTTTCTAACATTCCTTCTAAATCAATTTGTTTTCTCTTTTCTAAATCATAGTTATATGTTTGTATAATAGATTGTTGTGCTTGATTTCCTTGTTTTATATTTGAACGAATAATTAAAGATAAAACTTGGTTTTCAACATATGAAACATATTCTACAGAATATATTGTTTGATTTCCTTTTGTTGTTAATATATTACTAACCTGCGTTTTATATGTTGTTGTAATTTCTTCATTCAATTTATTTAAATTTTCATCTTGAATATTAAATTCTGGAATATGAACATTTAATGTGTAATCGCCTTCAATATTATCTGTATTTTCATAATTTGTAAATACTAGATTTTTACTGTTATCTTTTTTGGAAATATTTTCCCCTTCTCCTATAAATTGATTTAAAAACATATTATCAAATTCTGTTCTTAATCTAAGTAATTCTTCCTCTGTTGCTATTTGAAGCTTATTAGTATGAAATATTCCCTCTCCTAAGAATTGCATAGTTATTATAACTGTTAATGCTACAACACATATAACAATTGCTACTGTATATATAATTATATCGGTTTTACTAACTCTATATTGCTTTGGTAATATAACGTTCATTTTTATATTTTTTCCTCTCTTGTAAATCAATTATATTTTTCTTAAAGTTTTTATAAATAAATTATATCATTTCTTTATTAAATGGTCAATAACCTATTACTTCAAAATTCTTTAATTTTATTGACTATTTAACAAATTTGAGGTATTATATATAATGTTATAGATTAAATAGAAATGAGGAATAAAAAATGTTATGTTCAAAATGTCATAAAAATCCTGCCATTTTATTTTTTGAAAAAGACCCTCACTCTAAAGAGTTAGAAGGTTTATGTTTTAGTTGTGCTAAAGAGCAAGGAATTGACCCTGTTGATACATTAGCTAGGCAAAATGATATTTTGTCAAAAGGTACTGTTAATATAGATGATATGAAAAAGCAATTTGAAACAATGTTTAAAGATTTTGCTGAAAATATAAATTTAGAAGATTTAGGAAAACTTGATGGAGCAATTACTTTTGGTACAGATGATTTAAATGATGATGATATGGAAAATATTGATGGGCCAAAAATTGCTGGTGCTGCTATACCTATAGGAAGTATCTTCTCAGAAATGTTTGGTAAAAATAATTCTACATCTGTTGACCCTCAAGGAAATTCTAGAAAAAAAGTTAAAGTTGAAAAGAAGAAAAATCAAAAGCAAAATAAGAAGAAAAAATACTTAGATACATTTGGTACAAATCTTACAAATAAAGCAAAAAATGGAGAATTAGATATTGTAATTGGTCGCGATAAGGAAATTCAAAGAATTGTTCAAATTTTAAATAGACGTTCAAAAAATAATCCATGCTTAATAGGAGAACCTGGTGTAGGTAAAACTGCTATTGCTCAAGGTTTAGCAATTAAAATTGCAAATCAAAATGTACCTGCAAAATTATTAAATAAAGAGGTTTATCTTTTAGATATGACTTCTGTTATTGCTGGAACACAGTTTAGAGGACAATTTGAAGCACGTATGAAGGGAATTATTGATGAATGTAGACAATTTGGAAATATAATTTTAGTAATTGACGAAATTCATAATATAATCGGTGCAGGTGATGGAGAACATTCTATGAATGCTGCAAATATTTTAAAACCAGCTTTATCTAATGGAGAAATTCAGTTAATTGGTACAACTACTTTAAAAGAATATCGTAAATATATTGAAAAGGATTCTGCTTTAGAGCGTAGATTTCAACAAGTTATAGTAGAAGAACCAAATGTTGAAGATTCTATTGGTATTCTAGAAGGTATTAAAAAATATTATGAAGAATATCACAAGGTAAAAATTTCTTCTGATGTAATTAAACAAGCTGTTATTATGTCTGAAAAATATATTCATGACCGTTTTTTACCAGATAAGGCAATAGATATTTTAGATGAAGCTTGTTCTAGAATAAATTTAGAAAACAAAGAGTTATATAAATTAGAAATGCTAAAAAAAGAATTAGCTGATGTTCAAGCTGAAAAAGAAGAAGTAGTAGCTGCTGATTCAACTGAAGATTATCAAAAAGCTGCTGATTTGAAAACAAGGGAATGTCAATTGATTGAACAAATTGATACTATAAATTCAGGACTTCAATTAAAAAATTTAACTGTACAAGATATTGCAACAGTAATTGAAAATTGGACAAAAATTCCTGTTAAGAAAATAACAGAAGCTGAAACTCAAAAATTATTAAATTTGGAGACAAATCTTCATAAAAGAATTATTGGACAACAAGAAGCTGTAAGCAGTGTTGCTAGAACTATTCGTAGAAATCGTGCAGGATTGCAAAGTGCTAAAAGGCCACCTTCTTTTATATTTGTTGGTCCTACAGGTGTTGGAAAAACAGAACTTGCTAAAAGTTTAGCATATGAAATGTTTGGAAAAGAAGATGCTATGATACGTATTGATATGTCTGAATATATGGAAAGTCATTCAACTTCAAAATTGATTGGTGCACCTCCTGGATATGTTGGATATGATGATGCTGGTCAATTAACTGATAAGGTAAAAAGAAAACCATATTCTATAATTTTATTAGATGAAATCGAAAAAGCTCATCCAGATGTTTTCAATATTTTACTACAAGTATTAGATGATGGTAAATTAACAGATAGCCAAGGAAATTCTGTTAGTTTTGCAAATACTATAATTATTATGACTTCAAATGCCGGTTCTAATTTAAATAATAATTCAATCGGTTTTGGAAAGCAAACTGTTGATAAAAGTAAAATCGAGGATAATCTAAAAAATACATTTAGACCTGAGTTCTTAAATCGTGTTGACGAGATTGTAGTATTTGATTCACTTACAGAGCTTGAATTGTTACAAATTATTGATTTAATGTTAAAAGAAACTTCAAAAGCTTTGCAAGAAAAAGATATTTCAATGATAGTTTCAGATAATGCAAAACATTTCATTTTAGAAAAAGGTACAAATATTAAATTTGGTGCAAGACCTTTAAGAAGAGCTATACAAAGATATATAGAAGATGAAATTTCTGAAAAGATTTTAAAAGGTGAAATTGTAAATGGTCAAACAATAAATATTGATTTAAAAAATAATGAATTAACCTTTGACACTGAAAATTAAGGAGTATAAAAAATGTTAAAACACATACCAAATATATTAACTATTTTTCGCTTTATCTTAATTCCTGTTATTCTATTTTGTATATTTACAGGTAATTATTTGTATGCATTTGCATTCTTTTCACTATCAGGGCTTACAGATATTCTTGATGGAAGCATAGCAAGAAAGTATAATTTGATTTCCACCTTTGGAAAGCTGATGGACCCATTAGCAGATAAATTAACACAAATTTCTGTATTATCAACTTTAGTATTTAAAAATATTATACCTTTTTGGATTCTTGTTATCGTAATTTTAAAAGAACTTATTATGATTATAGGTGCTTCTTTCCTTTATGGAAAAGATGTTGTTGTATATAGTAAATGGTACGGAAAACTTGCGACTGTTCTTTTTTATCTAGCTATAGTACTTTCTTTGATAAATACTCAATATAACTTTAGTGGTTTATGGACACATCTGGATATGGCTATTTACTGCATTGCAATATTTGTAACTATATTTGCTCTTGTTATGTATGTAAAGTATTTATATAAAGATGGATTTATTGATAAAAGTGATTTAAAAAAGGAAAAACAAGAAGTAGTAATAAAGAAAAGGAAGTAAAACTTCCTTTTTTTATTATTCAAAATCTTCAATGGCTTGATTTAAGTTCTCTTTTCCGGATTACTTTTAATCCATCTTTCATTGTTATTTTATCTGTTTCTGTTAAATAATCTGTAGAGATTTCCGTCTTTTCATATTCTTCTTCTTTTCCATCTTTTATGACATATATTACAATTTTACCATCAACATCTCTTAAAACATAGTGCTCTCCACATTCCCCAGTTTCTTCTTTTTCTAAAATAACTTCATTGGTTGTAAATGTTTTGATTTTCCATTCATTATACAATTCTTGTAGTTCTTCTTCTGTTTTATTAACTAATTGCTGAGGTATATTCATATATTTTCTACTTGTATGTCCACATCCTGTATAATGAGTTTGAAATGTAAAACTGCAATTGGGAGATAATCTAATATTTTCTTGCGTATTTACTTGTAAATTCATTGTATTCTGTTCATATAATTCTTTCCATTCTTCTGTGCAATCATCTTCTATTTCCTCTGATATTTGTGCTATCTGATGCTCAGTAACATTGTTATTTTGTGTTTTAAAAACTTGAATTCCTACTAATATAGAAATCATTAAAACAATTATGCTAAGAATAGTAATAATGACTTTATTCATTTTTTACCTCCATATATCCCATTTTTTCTAGTATTTCCAAATTCAGGAGGTTTTATTCATATTACTTACTTCTATATTGTTTAAATATATGTGAAAAAAATACTATATGATATTTGTTGTTAATTTTTAAAAATATGCTTTAACCTAATTTATCATTATCTATTTATAATTAACATATGTTTATATATTTTTCTACTGCTTGCTTTATAAATTCATTTATTGATATACTTTTTTCTTCTGATTTTATTTTTGCTTGATTATGAAGTTCTGGTCCCAATCTGACATTTAATGAGCCTTTGCATTGCATTTCTGGTTTTTGTTTTAATTCCTCACAAGTTTTTAAATAATGGTCTATTGCATTTTTAAAATCCTTTTTCAATTCTTCTACATTATTACCCTCAAAGCAAATTAAATCATTTTTCATTCCTTCTACTTTTCCATAAAAACATTCATCTTCATCACTATATTCTATTTTAGCTAGATATCCTTTATATGTCATTATATTTTTCATTTATATCACTCCCATTTCACTTAGTTTATGTAATAAATTTTTTATTATATATGTTTTTACTATATTATTTGGATGTGGTTTATGCAATTCTATTTTTAAATGGTTATATTTATTTATGAAAATAACTCTTGACCCTGAAGTTTTTCCCTTATTATATTCATAAAATCCAAAACTTTTTAATATCTTTTTTAATTCTTCATATGTTAAATCTTTTGGGTTTTGCTTTAGCCTATCTATTAGTTTTTCTATTCTACTCATTATTATACAACATTCCTTTCTATTTTGCAACTAATTTTAGTTGCTTTCTTTTATGAATTTTTCTATTTTTATCTTTCCATTTTTATCTACTTCAATATTTATTTCTCCATTTTCATCAGTCCTATATATCTTCGTACCGTAAACTTTGTATTCTTTCAAGGGTTTCCTGACTTGGATGTCCATATTTATTATTCTCACCAACACCTATTAAAGCAATCTGTGACTTTGTCATTTGCAAAAATGTATCTGTAGAAGAAGTTTTTGAACCATGGTGTGCAACTTTTAAAATATTACATTTTAAAAAATTAGTATTTTTATATTCAGAAATCATACTATCTTCTGCAATTTTTTCAATATCTCCTGTAAGTAGCATTATAATGCCTCTATAATTTAGTTTTGCAACTATTGCATTATTATTTAATACATTATCTTCAATCAATTCTTCTTTTGGCCATAAAATATCAATATATACTTGTTTATCTATCATAATTCTATCTCCTTTTTTTACCACTTTTATATTGATTTTTTTCTTCTTTGCAATTTCAATAAATTTTATAAAATTTTCCGAATTTTCACCTTGTTTTCCTATTATTGCTTGTCCTACTTTTAACTTTTGCAAAATTTCTAATATTCCTCCTACATGGTCTGAATCAAAATGGCTAATAATTATATAATCAATTTTTGTATAGCCTCTATCTAAAATATATGCTAATATACTATTTTCTCCACCATCTATCAAAATCGTTTTACCTTGTGGAGTTTCTATAAAAGTACAATCTCCTTGACCAACATCAACAAAATGAATATGTAATTTATTTGAATAAATCAATCTAAAGAAAATAATAAAAATCAATAAAGATACAATTATTTTTTTTAATCTTATTTGTTTTCTATATTTAAAATAAAATTTATATACTTGCATTATCTGCCTAAAGCGCCTCTTTGTAGTGTTGTCTTTCTTCGAAAAATATAATTGATATATTACTGCTAAGCTAATAAGAAAAATGAAATAAATTATGATATGCCATATTTTAGGTGTTGCAATATATATTGTTGAAAATGGCAATTTAGAAATTTGAGATATTAAAAGTAAGATTTTAATAAGTGTTTTTGGAAATAAAGCAAATAGAGTGGCTAGTTGTGAATTAAAAATTGTTAGAATTACAAATAGAAAACTACTTATCATAATAGGTCCTATTAAAATACCTACAATTAAGTTAGTTAAAATAAAATACGGACTAAAAGTATTAAAATGATATATACTAATTGGAAATATAAAAACTTGAGCTATTAAAATAACAAGAAGTTGTTTAAATTTTTTATTTCTTATAATATTATGAAATAATATTATGCCTAATGTTCCTCCAAATGATAATTGAAATCCAACATCTAAAATACAATATGGATTGTTTATTAAAATTAGTAAGGCTGATATACCTATATTTGTTAGAGCATCATTTCTAGTATAAAATATTTTAGATAATAGCATAATTATTCCCATTATTACTGCTCTCATAATAGATGGGGAAAAACCTGTAATAAATGTATATAAAATTAGTATAAATATTGTAAAAATATATGCTTTACGCCTTCCAAATAATTTTGTTGCTATAAAGCTCGATATTGAAATTAAATATGCTATATGCATACCTGAAATAGCTAATATATGTGCAATACCTATATTTCTAAAATTTTCTATTATATCTTCTGAAATATAATTCATATCTCCTAATAATAAAGCTATTAATATACTTGATATTTCCTCATTTTGAATTTTTTCCTTTATCTTATGTTTTAAAAGATTACTTATTTTATTTGCTTGTTTATTGCATAAATCCAGTATATCTTGCTTTATTATTATTTTTTCTATATTACTTACTTTAATTATTCCAACAGTTTTTTGCGTTTTTAAATATTGATTATAATCAAATCCTCCATTGTTCCTTTGTCCATTTGGAGTTTGAAATTTTCCTTGTATTATAACTGCTTGACCATATATAAGCTTTTTTTCTGCCTTTTTTATATAAATATTAAAATATTGATTTTGTTCTGTTTTTAGATTATATAAAGTATAATATTGTTCCTCCTTTGGATTGCTTACAATAGTTCCAACAACTTCTATTGATTCTTGATTTTGTAATTGTGTTTGTATGTCTTTATATTTCTGCTCTTGTGTTAATACAGTAAAATTCGAAATAATAGATACAATTACAAATACTACTATACTTTGCTTATTTAAATATAATTTTATATATCTTATATACCTTGAATAATTCCATATTATAGGTCTTTTTTTATAACGTATACATTTAAAAATTAGATATATAATAGCAATTATAGCATAAAAAAAGACTATACTAAAATGTAAGTATAGTCCCTCTAATATACCTATTATATATCCAACTGCTATTATAACAATTGGTCTTTTCAATATTTTACTCCTTTTATACTACTCTTCTTCCCCCTGAAAATCCACTAGCTGCATTATTTAATGATGTAATACATACTGTTTTTCCTGGTTTTGGCGAATGTATAACATTTCCTCCACCAACATAAATAGCAACGTGTCCACTATATATTACTAAATCCCCTGGTTGTAAATTTGCTCTACTAACAGCTGCTCCAACACCTGCTTGACCTCCTGAAGTACGTGGTAGTGAAATACCAAAATGTTTAAATACATATTGTGTAAATCCTGAGCAGTCAAAACCTGTTGATGGTGATGTTCCACCATATTTGTATTTAGTACCTATAAATTGTTTAGCATATGAAACAATTTCTTGTCCTAATGATGAATTTACATTTGATGTAGTCACTTTATTATTTGTATTTGATGCTTCATTTTGTTGTATTACTTTTGTTTCTGTTTTTCCAGCTGTTCTTGGTTCTTCCATACTTCTCGTTGTTTCTTGTTTTCTGCTTGATAGAAGTGAAGATAAAATATATCCTTCTTCCCCAGAAACAGTAACTTTACTCCATCCATCTACTTCTGCTGTAACTTGTACTTGTGTATTTAATGATAAGCTTGTAACAACTTCTGAGTTTCTGTCATTATTTTTTCTAACATTAACTGATTCAGAATTTATATACATTATTTTAGATACTGGTTGTTCTTCTGGTTTTGTTTTTTCTTCTTCTGCTGTAGCTGGTTCTACTACTTGTTCTGGTTCTTGAATTTTTTCTAGTTTTTCTAATACAATCCAGCCTTGTTTATCTCCGTTTTTGATATAAGCCCATTTATTCATTGTATTTAATACTTCTACTTCTGTATCTTTACTAATGTTTTGTATATCTAATGAATGAATCAATGGTATTACTTTCAATGTTGTGTCTTGTGTTAATTTGCATTTTCCAAGCATATCTTCTACTTTTACTTCTTCTTTATTATTTTCAACTGTTGTTGTGCTTTCTTCTACCTTATTTTCTACTATTGTATTTTCTTCTACTTTTTCTACTTCATTTTCTAAAGATAATAAGTCATTTCTTAAATAGCCTACAATATTTTTATACTTAATTTTGCTCCATTCTCCTGCTGTCTCTAAAATTTCTACACTTTCTCCTTGGTTTACTAAATCTAATATTGTCGCATTTGTATCTGTGCTTTCCCTAATATTTGCTGTTTCTACTGTAACTGTTGCAGTATTAGCCGCAAAGCTAGGATTTATAAAAAGTAAGCTAATAGAAGTCATCATAATTGCTAAAATACTAAGTACTAGCACACTTTTTATATTTAATTTCATTTTCATTTCTACAACTCCTTGTTTCATTATATTATTAAATTAAACTGCAATTTTTATTATACAATATTTTAATTGTAACGTCAAACTTCTTAAAACAGGTATTAAATTCAGTTAAGTCTTTTTTTTTAGTAAAATATTCCTTAAATCTCACTTTTTTACATATTTTTGTCTATAACTGGTAATATTTGTTTTTTCCTAGATACAACTCCTTCTAAGAACATCATATTATCTTCTAATGCCTTTTCAAAACCTTTTTCTGCTACTTGTGTTTCTTTTCCTAGAGCAATTATTTGTGTATTACTATTTAAAATATCAGTAATTGCAAAAATAAATAATTGCAAGTCATTGTTTTCAATTTCTTTTTCTATTGCTCTTTCAATATTCTCTTTTCTCTTTAATACATCTGGAATACTAACTGTATTTACTTGTGCAATAACAAATTTTTTACCATCTTTTTCGCTTCTTTTAGCATCCAAATTGATAAGTTCTTCTTCTGTAAAATCGTCTAAATTGGTTCCTGCTTTTAACATTTCAATTCCATATGTATTAACATCAATCTCTGCTATTTTAGCTAGTTCTTCTAAAGCTTTTCTATCATCATCTGTCGTTGTTGGTGATTTTAATAATAAAGTATCTGAAATAATTGCAGATAACATCAATATTGCTTCTTTTTTATCGATAGTCATATTTTCTTCTTTAAATTTTTTATATAAAATTGTTGCTGTACATCCTACTGGTTCTGCACGATAATATAAAGGTGTTTTAGTTTGAAAATTAGCAATTCTATGATGGTCTACAACATTCTCAATTACTGCATTTTCAATTCCTTCTACACTTTGGTCAAATTCATTGTGGTCAACTAAAACTACTCTTTGTTCTTCTTCAACTTTTTGCAATAAATCAGGTGCTTCTAAGCCTAAATAATCTAATACAAATTGTGTTTCTTTATTTACATTTCCTAGTCTTTTTGCTTCTACATCTAAGCCTAAATTTTTATCAAATTTTTCCATTACCATACTAGAACAGATTGAATCTGTGTCTGGATTTTTATGTCCAAATACATATATTTTTTCACTCATATTTTTCACTCCTATATTTTATTTGCTCGTCGTATTATATCCTTATTTTTCAATTTTGTCAACTATTGATTCTAGTTCTTCTTTTGTAAATTGATATGTTTTATTACAAAAATGACATACCAGTTCTGCTTTTCCATCTTCTTCTATTATTCTTTTTAATTCTTCCTTTCCTATACCAATAAGGGCATCTTCCATATGTTTTTTTGAACAATCACATTCATATATAGGCTGTATAGTTTCATCTATAATTTGGATATTGTTATCTCCAGTTACCTTTTTTCCTATTTCTTCTAATGTTAAATTATTATCTAACATTTTTGAAATAGCTCCTGCTTTAAAAATATGTTGTTCTAACATAGAAATATCTTCTTGAGTGGCATCTGGCATTGGTGTAATTATATATCCTCCTGCTGATTTAACACCCTCTCTATTTACAAGCACTCCTAATGCAACTGCTGTATTTTTTTGCTCTGATTTTGCAAAATATTCTGCAAAATCTTCTGCAATTTCTCCTGATATAATAGGTGAAATTCCTATATATGGTTCTTTTAATCCCATATCTTTTACAACATTTATATATCCTTCTGTTCCAACTGCTTTTGCAACATCTAATTTTCCATCTTCATTTAGTGGTATATCTACTTGAGGATTTGCTACATATCCTTTTACTTTTGGATAATTATTAACTGTTACTACAACCATACCCATTGGTCCATTTCCTTTTATCTGTATAGTTAATTTGCTTTTTTCTCCTTTCATATCTATTCCTATAAGTGTTGCAATAGTAAGAATTCTGCCAAATGCAGCTGTTGTAACTGGACTTAAATCATGAATGTTTCTAGCTTTTTCTACTAAGTTTGTTGTTTTTGCACATATTACAGATACTCTTCCTTCATATGCTAGCATTTTAATAATTTTATCAGGCATCTTTTATCTTTCCTTCCTTTTTAAGTTAAAAAAGCGTCCTTTTATTAGGACACTTCCTATAATTAGTCTTGTTTTTGAAACATGTCTTTTGATACACCACAAACAGGGCATACCCAATTTTCTGGTATATCTTCAAATGCTGTTCCTGGAGCTATTCCACTATCTGGGTCTCCTTTTTCTGGGTCATATACATATCCACAAGCCATACATACGTACATATTATAACACCTCTTTCTTAATTTTCTGGATGCAATTGAAACATATCTTTACTTTCTCCACAAACAGGACATACCCAATCTTTCGGTAATTTGTCAAATTCTGTTCCCGGCTCAATTCCGGCTTTTTCATTTCCTATTTTTGGATTATATATATATCTACATTGCAAACATTCATAACTTTCTTTTCCAGTTTTTTCAGGAGCAAAATTTTTATATCCTGCAATAACTGCAAGTATTACTATAAACAAAAATGAGCATGCTTTCCATATACCACTATCCGTTAAAATTACTGCAAATATTCCTAAAATAGCACTAATTCCGTATAGCATAACAACTGCTTGTTTTTGACTATATCCTTTTGCTAATAATTTATGATGTATATGGCCTTTATCAGCTTTAAATACTGCTTTAATTGATTTTCCTTTTATTAGTCTTCTTATTATTGCTACAATAGTATCAAAAATTGGTAATCCCAATACAATTAAAGGCAATACAATAACTGCTGCAGTATATGTCTTTGCTGAACCTAAAATTGATATTACTGCTAATGAAAATCCTAAAAAATTAGTGCCTGTGTCTCCAATAAATGTTTTTGCCGGTGAAAAATTATATGGCAAAAATCCTACTAATGCTCCTGCTAATGCAGTAATAAGTACAATTGAAAGCATAGAAGAGCCATTTAATACAAATATAATTAACAATGAAACAGCAGATATTACGGATATTCCTGATGACAAGCCATCTAATCCATCTATTAAATTTATTGCATTTGTTACTATAATTACCCATGCCATTGTTAAAATTATAGATGTTATTTCATGAATTTCTGGAAAATTTAAAAATGGTAATGTTATTCCATCTATTCTAATTCCAGCTGCAATAATAACAATAGTTGCAATAATTTGTCCAAATAATTTTGTTAACGGTTTGATTGTTTTTATATCATCTACTACACAAAAAATTGATAGTATTCCTACTCCTATTGCAAAGCCTAGTAGTTTTTTTCCATATTCTTCTACGCCCAGTAAATTGATAGTTTTTTCCATTGTCATAACAACTAATAAGTAAATTGTTGAAACAAAAAAACCTAAAATGACGGCTGGTCCACCAAATTTTGGTATTGACCTTTTATGTGTTCTTCTTTCATCTTTTGGTATGTCTACTGCACCTATTTTTTTTGCTACTTTTATTGTATATGGTGTTGCAACAAATGCAACCACAAATGCAAGTATAAAAGCAATTGCAATATCTCCCCACATGAAAATTCCTCCATACCTATTTCATATTTTCGTTTTCTATTTCTTCTATCATTTTTAGTCTTTCTTCATATCTTCCACCCTTAAATTCTGCTGCTATCCAATTTCTAATAATACAAATAGCTTCATTTACTGTTACATAGTCTGAGCCAATTGTTAATACGTTTATATCATCATCTGCTTTTCCTAGTTTTGCTGCTATTTCGTTATATGCGGTTGCTGCTCTTACTCCTCTAAATTTGTTAGCAACAACAACCATTCCACATCCAGAGCGACACACTAATATTCCTTTATTTGCTTCTCCTTTAGATACAGCTTCGGCTACTTTTTTCCCATATATTGGATAATCAGTTCTTTCTTCGTCATATGTACCATAGTCCTTATATTCAATTGCCTTTTCGTCTAAATATTTTTTTATTTCTTCTTTTAATTTGTATCCTCCATGATCACTTCCGATTGCTATCATGTTTATCACTCCATTCTTTTTTTATCACCACTAATATATCACAATTCAATTAGATTGACAATAAAAAATTAAAATTTCAATGAATTTTCTGTAAATACTTGCCAAACCAAAAAAAATGTGGTAAAATAACCTATGTTATAGTGTAATATAGACGAATGGGAGGTGCTAAATATGCCAAATATTAAATCTGCAAAAAAGAGAGTTAAAGTAATTGAGAAAAAAACTTTAAGAAATAATATGATAAAATCTGGATATAAATCAGCAATAAAAAGTTTTGAACAAGCATTAGAGGCTGGAAACATGGACGAAGCTAAAAAGTTATTTTCAGAAGCCACAAAGAAAATCGACCAAGCTTGTACAAAGGGTGTTATTGTAAAAAATACTGCTGCTAGAAAAAAATCTAATTTATCAAAAAAACTAAATGCTGCTATGGCATAAAAAAGAACTGTGACTTCACAGTTCTTTTTTGATGGGCATATTTAGTTAGTTTTCAAGTTACTCGTTTTCTGTTTCATATCCGAGTTTCTGTAGGAGCTTGAAGGCTGCTCCAATTTCTCTGCAATTTACAACCTGCAAGTGCATCTTGTAAAACTTCTTTTCTTGAACTACCCCAAGAAGTCTGGCTTCATTAGAAAGGCTTTCTTCCTCTAAGGTTTTTCCGAAACTTATCCGCTCCTCCTCTGTCGGAAATGTAAAGCGGATGCTCTCCTTGAAAAGATTAAATTTAATTTTCTTCATAATGTCTATTCTCCTTTCTGTTGTACTCGCCCATCTGATATCGCTATCATATATATTATATCATATTTATGTACATAATTCAAGTTTATGTATTTTATGTTCGTTCTTGGTTACAATTTCCATTGTCTTTAGTTTTTAATTATGTTATGATTAGATAGGTGATAAATATGATAGATAAAATGAAATATACATTTGATAATTTAGAACAACAAACAAAGAAAATTATAAAAGCTGGTGTAAAGTTTTGTTTTATACTTTGTATTATTTCCTTAATAATTTTACTTACATATGATTTTGTTATAGATAGTCCTCATCTTTTTGATATTGGAATTGCTTTATTTAAGATGAGTTCACTTTTTTCTATTGAATTTTTAATTTGCGGAATTGTAGTCGATTCATTGAAAAAGAATTTGATTTAAATCAAATTCTTTTTCAGTTTATTTATTCATTTCTTCTATAAACATTTTATTCAACATTTGTGGATTTGCTTGTCCTTTTGTTTGTTTCATAGCTTGCCCTATTAAAAATCCTAGTGCTTTGTCTTTTCCTGCTTTGTAATCACTAATAGATTGAGGATTTTCTTGTAATACCTTTAGTACTACCTCTTTAATAGCACCCTCATCAGAAATTTGTATCCAACCTTTTTCTTTAATAATTTCTTCTGGGTCTCTTGGATTTTCAAATAGTTCTGTTAAAACCTTTTTAGCTATACTTGAACTAATTGTTCCTCTATCTATAAGTAATACTAATTTTCCTAATTGGTTGCTATCAAAAGGAATGTCAATAGGTTCTTGTTCTGTTTCATTTAATATTCTTGAAATATCTGATATTATCCAATTATTTACAGCTTTCGGATTGTTACAAATAGCTGATGCTTTTTCAAATAAATCTGCTAAATATTTTGAACTAGAAATAATATTTGCATCTTTTTCTGATAAGTGATATTCTTCTAAATACCTTCTTTTTCTGGTTTCTGGTAGTTCTGGTAATCCTTTTTTAATATTTTCAATATATTCGTCAGATAGTTTAATTGCAACTAAATCTGGGTCTGGAAAGTAACGATAATCTTGAGCATCTTCTTTATCTCTCATAGAAAAAGTTTTTCCTGATACCTCGTCCCAACGTAAAGTTTCTTGCTCAATTATCCCTCCTTCCTCCAATACATCAATTTGTCTATTTGCCTCATACTCAATTGCTCTTACAATACTTCTAAATGAATTCATATTTTTCATTTCTGTTCTCGTACCAAATTTAGTTTCTCCTTTTTTTCTAACTGAAACATTGACATCAGCTCTTAAAGAGCCTTCTTGCATTTTACAGTCTGATACTTCAATATATTCTAAAATTGATTTTAATTTTCTTAAATATTGCTCTACCTCTTGACTACTGCGTAAATCTGGTTCTGAAACAATCTCAATTAGTGGTACACCTGCTCTGTTTAAGTCAACAAGGCTTCCTCCACCAAATTCGTCATGATTTAATTTTCCTGCGTCTTCTTCTATATGAATTCTTAAAAGTCTAATTTCCTTTTTTCCTTCTTCTGTGTCGATTTCTACATATCCATGTTCACATAATGGTTTATCGAATTGAGAAATTTGATATGATTTTGGCAAGTCTGGATAAAAATAGTTTTTCCTGTCATTTTTACTATTTTTTGATATTTCGCAGTTTGTTGCTAATCCTGCTTTTACTGCATATTCAACTACTTTTTCATTTAAAACTGGTAATGTTCCTGGCATTGCCATACATATTGGGCAAGTATGTGTATTTGGCTTTGCTCCAAATTCTGTTGGACAAGAACAAAATATTTTGGTTTTTGTTGAAAGTTCACTATGTACTTCCAAACCTA
>CANQOU010000004.1 GCA_947625565.1 uncultured Clostridia bacterium | reverse complement strand
ATATAGAAAAAATTTCAGTAGAAGAAGGTTTTCAACAATTTTTAAATACATTAAGACATCCTGTTCAAATATATATTATGGCAATAGAATGTCAGGGGGTAAATTATGACTTAATGTCAGATATAGAAAAAATTTCAGTAGAAGAAGGTTTTCAACAATTTTTAAATACATTAAGACATCCTGTTCAAATATATATTCAGACAAGAACGATTAACTTAGAAAAAAGTATTCAAACATATAAAAATAAAATAAAAGAAATAGAAACACAATATAATCGAAAGATGTTTGAATATAACCAAATGACACAAGACCCTAACTATTCAAAACAACAATTAAGTAAAGCATATTATGAATTAACAAAACAGAGAAATTTATTTGAATATGCAAAAGATATTGTAGATAATACAGAAAAAATGAGTCTAAACAGAAATATTCTTAGTAAAAAGTACTATGTTATTATTTCATATATGCCAGAAGAAGCATCTTCTGATACATATGACAAAGAAGAACTAAGAAATATTGCATTTTCTGAATTATATACAAAAGCACAAGCAATTATAAGAACATTGTCAGCATGCTCAGTTAGTGGAAAAATATTAAACTCAAGTGAACTAATAGAATTACTATACACAGCATATAACAGAGACGACTCAGAAATATATGGATTGGATAAAGCATTAAAAGCAGAATATTATGACCTATATTCTACAGCACCAGATGTATTCCAAAGAAAGGTACAAGCTTTGGATGCCAAAATTCAACAAGAAGCTGTAAATGTAGCTAATGATAAAATAGAAAGAATAAAAGCAAAATCTAGAATTCAGAAAATGGCAGAAGAAAGAGAAGAATCAATGGATGACTTAATAAGTCAAATGGCACAAATATTACTAGAAGAAAATAGAAAACAGGTAGGTAATGAAATAGCAGACAAAGCAATAGAAGAATTAAGAAAAGAAGATATGGAAAGGAAAGGAGGAAATGCGAATGAGGAAATCAAAAAAACAACAAGAGGTAGAAGAAGTACAAAACAAACAAGATGAAATAGAGGTTTTAAGAAAAAAGACAATAAAAGAATTAATAGCACCATCAGGGATAGATGCATCACAAATTGATCATTTGGAAATTATATCAAGTGTAAAAAAATATGCGAGAAGCTTTTTTATCTCTACACTTCCTCGTATGTGTACCTTTCCAGAATTATTTAGGGATTTATACTTCTTTGGAGATATGAACACATCAATATATATTACACCAATACCAGAATCAAGATCACAAAATGAATTAAATAAGGTTATCAATGAACTAGAAACAGAAAGAATAGTTGCAGCAGATAGAGGAAATATAAATAGAGAAAGCACATTAACTCAGAAAAGATTTGAAGCAGAGCAATTAAGAGACGAAATAGCAGCAGGATTTAATAAAATGTATGAAGCATCTATTGTTTCTACACTATTTACATATAACTTACAAGATATGGAACGTTTAACAAAATTGTTAGCAACAGAAATGTCAAAAACATTAGTATCTATTAAAAGTGCTTGGGGAATGCAAGAAGATGCATTCAAAACAAATTTACCTTTGATGGATGATAAAATAAAAAAGACACACTCTTTTGATAGCCGTTCAATGGGAACTGTATTTCCATTTACGACTTCTGATGTAGGACATCCTACGGGAATACCATTAGGATTTAATAGACAAACAGGAACACCAATTTTATTTGATAATTTTGCACCAAACTTAGCAAATTATAATATGGTTATATTTGCAAAATCAGGAGCTGGTAAATCAGTAACAATGAAAACTTTAATTTCAAGATCATCTGTACTAATGGGAATTGAAAGTTTAGCACTAGATGCTGAAGGTGAGTATACAATTGTGGCAGAAAGTTTAGGTGGAATAAATGTTGTAGTTAGTCCAAATTCGGGAACAATAATTAATTTATTTGACATAGAACCAGAAAGAGTAAAAGATGAAATTACAGGAAGAGAAAAAATAGTATTAAATGTTGAAAATAAAGTAGAAGATGTAACACAAGCTTTATTAACAATGGCAAGAGGAAGTACAAGGAGTACAGAAGTAAATGAGTTAACAAAGCAAGTTATAGCAGAATCAGTTGCAGAAGAATATGAAAGCTTAGGAATTACAAGTGACCCAAATAGTTTATATCGTGAAGGCACATCAATTCATCATGGGGACAAGTTATATAATGATAAAAAAGATATGCCAACAATTGGTAGTTGGTATAAAAGAATATCAAGAAAAGCAGCAATGAACGAAAACGAAGATTATCGTTTTCACTATAGCTATTTGTTAAAAGTTATGAAACAATATATCAGAGAATACAATGGGCAAATGGCATATTTTGATGGACAATCTACATTTGAATTGTTAGATGGAGCACCATTTATAAACTTAGATATATCTCAACTAGAAGAAAGATTTGCAAGGCCACTTGCACAACAAATTTTACTTTCTTGGATTTGGGAAAAATACGTTAAGAAAAATAGTGAGGATAGAACAAAAGCAAAACAAAAAAGAGTATTAGTAGATGAGGCATGGATGTTACTTCCTTACCCCGAAGCCGTAGACTTTTTAAATAAGATGGCAAGACGTGCAAGAAAAAGAAATGTATCATTAGCTATAATCTCACAAAGATTTCAAGATTTTTATGAGAAGCCAGAGGCACAAGCAGTTTTAACATCTTCTGATACAAAGCTATTTCTAGCACAAGATAAATCAGAAATACAATATGTTAAAGAAGTATTCAAATTAAGTGATGGAGAAGCAGGATTTTTGATTAATTGTACAAAAGGTGAAGGATTATTAAAAGTTGGTGGAGATACAGCAATTTTACAAATTACACCAACAGCTAAAGAATTTGAGTTTGTAGAAACTAACTTAAATAAATTAGTACGTATGAGAAAGATGTCAGGAAAAGCACTTAACTAAGAAAGGAGAAATAGAATGAATATATTTACAAACAAGAAAATAACGCGAAAGATAAATATTGTTTTATTAATTGTTATTCTTTTCAACTTTCTTGTTCCAATTAAATCTCAAGCTGCAGATATTGCAGAATTTGGAGGAGACTTACTAAAAGAACTGATAAAATTATTTGTAGCACTTGGAGATGTGGTAAATGGTGTAATGAATCACTTTATGCTTCGGAACAACGAAAATGTATGGATCGGTGATATTTAAAGATGGTGATGCTGAACTGCAAGCTAATTTAGAGAATCCAGAATCAGCTTTGGCATATAATGACGGACAAGAACATGGAACAGAAAAAATAATTCCAGAAGGAACGTTATTTGAAGCAGCTGGTTGGTTTGGAGATACAATACAAATACCTAACATCTTATATTGTCCAGAAAATATATTTGCAAACAAAATAGCAATGTTAGATATTAACTTTATAAATCCAAATAAATATACAGCTGTAGAAGAAAACTCATCTGGTGGTGCATCACCAGATGCAACAACAGCAAGTGAATCTTTAGTAACAAGAAAAGATGGGGGAACTAAATCTTTAAGAGAAATTATTTCAAGTTGGTATCAAGCATTTAGAAATATAGCAATTGTAGGATTATTAATTGTTTTAGTATATATTGGTATACGCATAATGATTAGTTCAACATCATCAGACAAAGCAAAATATAAAGAGAATTTGCAAGACTGGTTTATTGCACTTTGCTTAGTATTTTTTATACATTACATAATGTCTGGAATTTTACTTGTAACAGAAAGCTTTACTAAGCTAATTGATGATTCAATAAATTCAAGTATTTATGTTGATGCAACAAAAGCTAAAGAAAACGATATGGTAGCTGATGATCCTATGCAAAGAGTTAAATTTAAGACTACAATCACAGGATATATTCGTTTTATGACACAATTAGATGACACCGGAGATTGTGTAGCATATAGTATTATGTATTTTGCATTAGTTATTTATACTATAATGTTTACAATAACATATGTAAAAAGATTCTTATACGTAGCGTTTTTCACAATGATAGCACCATTAGTTGCTTTAACATATCCATTAGACAAAATAAGAGATGGAAAAGCACAAGCTTTTTCTATGTGGTTTAAAGAATATACGATGAATGTTATTATACAACCAGTCCATTTATTACTATATACAGTATTTGTAGGAAGTGTAATGGACTTAGCCTCAAATAACCCTGTATATGCTATTATTACAATGGGATTCATATTACCAGCAGAGAAATTTATCAAGAAACTATTTGGACTTGACAGAGCACAAACAGCAAGTGGATTAGGTGAGATTGCTGGTGGAGCTTTAGCAATGAAAGGTGTAAGCAATCTGGTTGGGCAATTTACAGGAAGAGGTAAAAAAGGAAAAGATGGAAAAGACTCAGGAGCACAAAATAACAGAATAAGAGAAAGAGGAATAGATCCTAGTATAACAAGTAATAATCTACAAGATGTTTTACCAGAAGCATATAGAAATAATCAACAACAACAACCTCAAAATCAACAGCCAAACAATCAAAGAAGACAACATTTAAATGAAGAAAATGAAAATGATGGAAATAGAAGATATCAAACATTGCCAGATGGAACAAGAGAAGAACTAGAAGATGAAAACGATGAAAACAGAAGATATCAAACATTGCCGGATGGAACAAGAGAAGAATTAGAAAATGAAAACGATGAAAACAGGAGATATCAAACATTACCAGATGGTACAAGAGAGGAACTAGAAAATGAAAATGTAGCACCAGAAATAGAACAAAGAAATGCACAAAATAATAACGAAGTACCAACAGAAAATAGACAAGATGAAGTACCAACACAAGATGGACAAGGCGAAGCACCAACACCAGAAGGTGAACATGGTGATGCACAAACTGAAAATAATCCACCAGCTGTTATTAATCCAAATAATAGACCACAAAGACCAGAACCAGAGGAAGAAGAGAGAAGATTTACTCCATTAGATGGAATTAAAGCTGTTATGGGTAAAAAAGTAAGGACAATAAAAAGACCATTTGAAAAAGGAAATAGATTGGCTACAGCAGGAAAAGTGGCGAGATTTACAGCAAAAGCTGCAGGAACAGCATTAGGAGCAGCAACATTAGGAGCTGTAGGTGCAGGTGCAGCATTAACTTCTGGAGATTTATCAAAAGTAGGTTCATTAACTGCTGCTGGAGTAACAATGGGGGCTAGTGCAGGTAATAGATTTCTAGGAGGTGGAACTATAGCAGCAGCGGGTGCAACAGGAAGAATGGTACAAAGAGATGTTGAAACATATAGACGTGCAACAAGATCAGCAGAGCAGTATGAAAGAGAAGAACAAGAAAAAATAGATAGAGATTGGAAAAGAGACACTAAAAACTATGAATATTTAAGAAATCATGAAATGAATGATAGACAGGCTAAAGATTGGTTAGATAGTGAAAGAGTAGCAAGATATCGTAAAGAAACAGGAATAAGCGATATAAAAACATTACATAGAACTATGAAACTAGTAGATAAAAAACATTATTCTGATGAATATGGAATTCATCTTGCTAAGATGGTAAATCGTACAAGTGCTGAATTCAAGGAATCAGAAGTAAATAATGTTAGAAAAAATATGCAAGAACAAGATGGAATTTCTAAAGAAGCAGCAAATAAAGTAATTAACGATATGAAATATATTAAAGATATACCAATTCCGACTGATAATGGAATTGGAGGTGTACAACACTAATATAAAGGAGGGATGACTATGGGAAAATTAATTCGATATTATAATCAAAATAGAGTAGGAATTTGGATAGTCATCCTTATTTTTGCATTTATAATCCTTATAATTCAAACATTAAATGGACTCACAAAAGAACAAATAGAGCAGGAAAATGCAAATAGTGAAGCAAATAAAAATATAACAAATCAAGTGGATTACACAAAAGAAAGCAGAACATTAGTATCAGGGGATGAAGTTCCAGAAATATATCAAAAAGATTTTGGCAAAATATTAGAAAATTTTTTAACTTATTGTAAAAATCATGAACCTGAAAAAGCTTATGACTTATTAAGTAATGACTGCAAAGAAATATTATATCCAACAGAAGAAAGCTTTACGGAACAATACTATAAACCTAAGTTTTCAACAGAAAAAGTATATGATTTTCAATCTTGGACAGCAAAAGGACCATATGTGTATTTAGTAAAAATATATAACAATACATTAGCAACAGGAAAAGGAAGTAGTGGGACATACATACAAGATTATGTTAGTGTAGCACTAGAAGGTGAAACCTATAAAATAAATGTAAATGGCTTTGTAGGAATAAGGCATTTTAATGCAGAAGGTAAAAAAGATGATGTTAGTATAACAATAAAATCTGCTGAAGTTCATATGGATTATTCAATAGCAACTGTTGTTGTAAGAAATTATTCAGAAAGAGATATTTTATTAGATAGTAGAAAAGATGCAGGATCTATATATGTATTAGATACAAATGGAGCAAAATCAGAAGCTTTATTATATGAAAATTTAGATGAGGATTTGAAAGTAGAAGCTCGAAATCAAAAAGAATTGAAAATAAAATTTAGTAATTCTTATCAATCAAAAAGTAATATAGCAGAATATGTATTTTCAGATGTCCAGATTTTAGGATATCCACAAGAAATAACAGTAGAAGTATAACTGTGGCAAAGAGGTGAATTTTATGGCAACATTTTTTGGAAAAATGAAACCAGAAGATGAAAAGAAGAAGAATCCTATTTCAGGTGTTGCAAAAGTCTTATTAAGACTAGCAGCACTTCCTATTGCTGTAAAAGTAGTTTTATTTGCAACAGTTGCTATTACAGTATTGGGAATAAGCTATAGCATATTTCATTTAGGTACTGATGATAATAGTAGTAAAAATAATGCAGAAACAATATATGATATGATTGCATCACAAGATAAAAACTTACATGACCTAATTACAATAGCGGGGGATGAATCTTCAGGGTATTATCTTGCATTTAAAGAGGGATCAGAAGAGAGAATAGATGAAATTATAAAAGAATTTTCAAAACCAAATTATCAAACAGTTACATCAAGAATTAAACAAGAATCGGGCTTAGAAAAAGATCAAGAAATAGATAGAAATATATTATTAGATATTATAAAATCAGAATTAATTACACAATATCCTAATTTAGGTGGAATAATTGGGAAAGAAGCAAATATAAAGATTGCACAAGATTCTATTAAAGAATACGATGCTAGCGAAAAGATGACTATTTCTAAGATTTATAGAGAGATAGATGATACATCTGCGTATGCTTCAGTAGCAATGGTACTTTCATATTTAACTGAAGAAGATATAAAAGAAAAAGATATATATGAATGGTCAAAAAAACCACAATTCGATGAACACTATTTTGCAAATGATGAAGGTGAAGAGAAATTTTTTACAGAGTCAGCAAAAGAATGGGATGCTGGCGAAGTTATGAAAATACAAAATAAATTTGTAGTAGTAGATGCTTTAAAAGCTGGAAGACCGGTAATTGCAAAAGTTAATCATACGACTAACTATTTATTTACAAATGAAATAGACTACATTGTATTAAGAGGAATTGATGAAGACGGAAAAAAGGTATATGTTAATAATGCAAATAAAGAAAAGTCAGAAGGTTTAATAGATTTTGAAAAAGATATACATTCTGAAGCAGAGTGTTATTTTATATATAATTCAAAGCAAGGACTTGAAGAGGCTGAAGAAGCGGGAAATAGCTCAAATAGTTCAGAAAATTCAAGCAATGTAGACAGCTTAGATGGTTTTTTGTTTATAGGTGATTCCATAACAGAAGGATTGCGTCTATACAGTGGTATTGCAGAAAATGTAACATTTAAATCAGTAACAAGTGTAGGATCAGATTATTGGATAGAACATTTTAGTGAAATAGAAAAAGTAGATAATGTAAAAGGAATAAATGTATTTCTTGGTACAAATGATTATGGTAATGGAATAGGTAAGTTAAAAGAATTGTTAGAAAAATTACATAACCAATTTAATTCAGTACCAATTTTTGTAGATGGATTATTGCCAGATAACCAAGCAAGTGCTAATAAGGATGAAAGAGATTCATATACAAAAGATTTAAAAAAATATTGTGAAGAAAAGGACTATTTAACTTTTATTGATGTATCAAATGGTGTTGAAATTACAGAAAATGATTGTCACCCTAAGCAAGAATCATATAAAACTTTATTAAATAATTTAAAAGAAGCTATTTTAAGAGGAAAAACTGAACCAACGGTAAGTACAAAGTCAAATAAGCAGGAAAGACTAATAATAGCAGAAGATACAGGAAATGGATTAGATGGATTACAAGGTGCAATACGTATCCGTAGAATTACACCCAATAAACCATTAGGAGAATTAAAGAATGTAGGAACAGGACCAGCTTCAACCGTAGATGTATCAACAGGAGAAATTGCAGGAGATATAAAATCATATGTAGATGGAATAAATGACGGAACTTGGGCAGTATATGCACAAGAATTAAATACAGGAAAAATAGTAGCGAATATTAATGGTAGTAAAAAATTACAATCAGCAAGTCTAATAAAATTATTTATTTTAGCAACAGCATATCAGGATATGAAAGATAGTGGGACTCAATTTGACAAAGAAGAATTAAAGAAAATGATTACAGTAAGTAGCAATGAGGCAGCAAATAATATTATAAAGGTTTTAACATTTGATAAAATAAATAATTGGATTACAAGTAATGGTTATGAAAAAACAACAATAGGAAGAACATTCCGGAGGCCCATCACCAGATGGAGATAATTATACTAGCGTAAAAGATGTTACTAAAATTTTAAAAGACATATATGACGGAAAATGTGTAAGCGAAGAAGCATCTAAAGAAATGTTAAGCTATTTGCAAGCTCAAGAGCGCAAGAATAAAATACCAGCAGGAGTAGAAGGAGTTAAAACAGCAAATAAGACAGGTGAATTAGATGCGAGCTATCCACAACTAGTTGAAAGTGATGCAGCAATTGTGTATAAAGAAGGATGTCCATATATTTTAACTGTTATGTCACAAGGAATATCTGACTCGAACGTTGCAATATCACATATTGTTCAAATATCTAAAATAGCATATCAAAATATAGGGAAAGAAGCAGAAGAAACAAAAGAGGAAGAGAAAGAATCAAAAAAAGATGATAAAAATCAAGAAAAAAATAGTAGTGAAAGCAAAGAAAAACATATAGTGGCAGTAGTAGGAGGACATGGAAATACAGAAGGAGCACAAAAGGGATGGTATACATCAGGAACATCAGGCGTAGCACCAGATGGAAATATTTTAAATGAAAAAGATTTAACAAAACAGGTTGCAGAATATGTAAAAAAAGCAATGGAAAAACAATATCCACAATTTACAGTAATTACAGATGGATATTCTCAAAAAAATACAGAAAGATTAAAAATTGCTAAAAGCAAGGGAGCAGAACTATTTATAGGGGTACATTTTAATTCAAATTCTAATACTTCTACACATGGTACAGGAATATATTATCAACAAGGAACAAGTCTTGAAAGTGCAAATGTTAAACTAGCAACAGCTTTATTAAATTCTATTACTGGAGAAATGAAAACTGACGTGTGTGAAGGAGTATCTGCTAGTGATTATAAAGCATTTAATGATGGACTTCAAGAAACATTTGGAGGACCAGCAGTATATACTGAAGCAGCTTTTATGTCTAATAGTGATGATATGAAAATAATAGCCTCAAAAGAAGGGCTAGAAGCATATGGCAACGGAATTATAGACGGAATTTTGACATATTATGGTTTAGAGAATAAAGGATATGGCGATGTAGATATAGGAGAGATAAAAGGGCAAACAACCAATACTGGAAAAGAAGAAATAACAACAACAGTTGATACAAGAATATATGACTTGAAATTTAAACCAGAAAAAGAATTTGATGAACTAGTAGAAAATAATGATGTAACAGCATTAGATTATTATACATTGGATAGTAATTGGCAATTAATTACTGCTAAATGGAGCTATAGTTCTAATGAGGTTAAGATAACTAAAAATTCACCAATAAATTATAGATCAGTATTATCAAAATATACAACACCTTTTGAATACTTAATGGATTTCTATATAAATATAAAAGATGACGACTTTATATCAGATTTTGTAGATTTGGCTTTAAAAAGTGAATTTATAATTGCAATACGAGATGATGTGACGACGACTGAAATTGAAAGTTCATCATATGTTGTATATGAAGATGGAGAAACAACAGATGAAACATCAGAAAAAGACTTTTCTGAAACAGTAACTACATCAGTAGAATTAACATATGCAGATAATTGGTTTATAAATTTTTCAAGGGATATTACATATAAAATAGAAGATAGCACAAAAAATGAAGAAAATAGTCCAGTTTCATATGAACTTGTAGATACAACAAGAGAAGTACTTGGTAAATCATCAGAATCAACAACTACCTCTACAAGCTCTACGGAAGGACCAGCTAAAACAATCATAGATGAAGAAGGAAATGAAATAACAATTGGTTCTACACAATATACAACTACTAATAGACATTCAGTTTCAGTAAAATATGCTGAAAATGAAGGAGAGGGAGAAGTAAAAAGTAACGAAGATAAATTTTATAAGTTATTTGAAGATAATCCAGAAGCTGAAAACAGTTTAAAAGATTCATGGCTTATACGTTTAGTTCAAAAAGGAGAAAGAACAGCACAATTTACAGATTTAACAATGTATTTACTATACCATATAACAAATAACAAACTATATAAAGACGTGTCTATAGATGCATTTTTAGAAAAATTTAAGCAAAATGAATTCAAAACATTAAATTCAAGCTCAATAGATATTTCATTAACTACCCCTATACTAAGCAGAGAAGATTTCATTTCAGCTTTAAATGATTATTATGAAAAAACAGGAAATATTTTATTTAAGCAATATTTTGCAGATAATGCTGGTAAAATTTATGACTTAGGATTACAATATGGTGTTAATCCAGAAATAATTTTAACTTTTGCACAAAAAGAAACTAGCCTTGGACTAGGAGGTCATAACCGGATGGAATTTTTGGGGATTAGATGCACCTAATGGATCTTCGTCTCCATATATAGCAACTCTAGAAGAAGCAATTGATAAATTTGCTAATAGGTATATAAAAGGATATTTAGAAGGTGGAAGTAATGCAGGTATGGTTCAGGCTAGATGTGACGAGAGAGCCGCAGCAGGATGTAATTCAAATGGATATGGACCACCAGGAACTTTAAAAGGAGCATTAAGTTGTTATTCAGATTTAATAGGAGACTATAATGGTGGATTACATTGTTATGGAAATTGGAGTGATGGTGGAACCATATACTTAGAGACGATTTATGGGGCAGATTTTGATGCAAAATGCGGTTTCCACGAAAATGGAGTTATTGGTCCAGGTGGACATACTGCTTCAACACCTTTTACAATACAAGAAAAAGCTGATTATACGGCTTGGCTATATGAAAAACAGTTAGAATTTTGGAATGATTTTTTCGGAGAATATGGAACGTTAGGTAGTGGAGGAGGAACAATTGTAGATAATGCAATTAAACTTCATGAATATTTAAGAACAAATGGATATACATATGCACAATTAGGAATAAGTGTTCCAAATTTAAATGGCAGAACTATAGATTGTAGCTCTTTTGTTACATGGGTATTAGTTAATGCTAAAGTTGAAGGATTTACTGAAGGCATGGGACAGAAATCATCATGGGATTTTGAAGGAAATCAATGGGGTTGGCAAGAAGTGTCAATAGAGGATGCAAAGCCAGGAGATATTGTTACATATAATGGACACGTTGAGATAATTGCAGAAAATGACCCAAATAGTAATACATTTAGAGTATATAACTGTGGAGGAAATTCATCAATTCAGGCTGAAGGTACAAAAGACCTTCCTGAAAGCAGTATGTCAGGTCGTAGTAAATTTTCTTCTACACATATTTTAAGGGTAACACAATAATAAAAAAAGGAGGACATTTTCATGGAAAAAAAATTAAAGACCATAAGACTGCTAATAATCTTTATATTATTTATAATTATTTTTACAACTATTATTGTGATAACTCTTTATAAAAAAAATACAAAAGGTACATCTGAAGAAAATAGTGTAACAGAATTTGAGAAAAGAGATACCTATCAACCAAATGATAAAATAGAAAAAGTAAAAAATAAAAACAAGTATTATACAACAATAATGTTAGTACAAAGATATTTTACATATGCTAAAGATTTAAATAGTAATAATATAGAAAAAGACATAAAAGAACTTACACAAACGGCCTTTATGGATATATTAGATAATAAATACAAAAACGAATTTGATATCAACAAAGAATTAGAAAAGGATGTTTATAAAAATATCTCTTCAATGGATGAAATAGAAATAGATGATATGTATTTAATAGACCAAAGTGGTGCTGATAATATATTTTTAGTATATGGAAAAATATATTCTGCTAAAGAAAATTTTCAGTTAATGGTAAGAACAGATAGTAGAAATTCAATATTTTCTATATTTCCTGAAGAATATGTAAAAAAGTATAATTATTCTTTTAATAGTGACAAGTCAGATTTTGAAAATATATTTTCAGAGCCATTAGAGAAAAAAGAATATAATACATATAAATATACAACAGTTTCAGACGAAAGGATGAGTGTAGTTTATTTTAATCAAATAAAAAATAAATTATTAGGTAGTACAGATACAGTATATAACATGCTTGATGACGAATATTATCAAAAACGATTTGGAAGTAAGGAAAAATTAGAAGCATTTCTAAAAAGTAACCAAAAAGAGTTAGCTAAAATAGAAATAAAAAGTTATTTAGTTAATTATCATACGGATTATAATGAATATGTATGTAAAGATCAGAATGATAAAGTATATGTTATTGAAGAATATGCAGTAAATGACTATAAAGTGCAATTAGACGATTACACAATTCCTGACGAAGAACTAAATAAGAAATATATGAGTTTAACAACACAAGAAAAAGTTGTGAATAATGTTAACAAATGGATAAAAATGTTAAACTATAGAGACTATGAATCAGCATTTAATGTATTAGATGAAACATTTAGAAAAGAGAATTTTGGAAACGATGTTTCAAAATTTGAACAATATATGAGACAAAAATTCCCAGACCACTATAAATTTGACCAAGTAAAATATATGCAAGAAGCGGGAATAAGTGAACAACAAATTACTATGTCACCAATATCAGGAGGTTTAGAATCACAAATACAAGAAACCATTTATATGCAATTAAAAGAAGATACAAACTTTGTAATGTCATTTAATATAATATAAAAAAAGGACTCAGACCTATTGGTCTGAGCTCTTTTAACTTATAGTACTTAATTCTTCATTTTCATTTTCCTTATCAATAGCTTTTTTCTCCAAATTTTTCTGTTTCAAATTATCCTTTGCAACAGTCATAAGCAATTTAATACGATTAGTTTGATTAGATTCACTAGCACCAGGGTCATAATCAACAGGAGAAATATTAGCATTAGGATATTTATCACGAATAGTTTTTATTACACCCTTTCCAACAACGTGGTTTGGTAAGCAAGCAAAAGGCTGAACACAAACAATGTTAGGAATATCATTTTCAATATATTCAATCATTTCAGCAGTTAAAAACCAACCTTCACCAGTTTGATTACCAATAGATAATACATCTTTCACTTGACGCTCTAAATGCCAAATATCACAAGGCATTAAATAATTTTTCTTTGAAGTGCTAAGAGCTAAACGTACATCTTTTTCCAATAAATCAATTAATTTTATTGCAATTTTACTAATTTTAGAAGAAGTCTTATTTGTATTTAACAATTGATTAAAAGTAATCTTATGTGTTGCCATAAACTTAATAAATCCCATAAAATCAGGTAATATAACTTCTGCACCTTCTTTTTCTAAAAGATTTGCAACAAAATTATTACCAAAAGGATGATATTTAATCAATACTTCTCCAACAATTCCAACACGAGGCTTTTGTTTTTTAGTATTAAGTTCTATTTTTTCAAAATCATTTACAATATCATAAATACTTTGTTTAAATTCTTTATTAGAAGATTTTGTAAGAAGTTTTTTACATTTTTCCATCCAAGAATTAAACAATTTTTCAGTCTCACCTTTATTTACTTCATATGCTCTATTTTTTGTTAGCATTTTTTGTAATAAATCACCATAAATTACACACTTAATTAATTTTTCAATTAGTTTTGGTGTTAATTTAAAACCAGGCATTTTCTCCATACCAACAATGTTAAATGAAATAACAGGAACATTTTCAAAACCAGCATCTTTTAAAGCTTTGCGTATAAAACCTATATAATTTGTTGCTCTACAACCACCACCTGTTTGAGACATAATAATAGCAGTCTTATTTACATCATATTCACCAGACTGTAAAGCCTCTATAAATTGACCAGTTGTTAAAATAGAAGGATAACAAGCATCATTATTAACATATTTTAAACCAGTTTCTACAGTATGACTAGTACAATCCTTTAATAATTTTATATTATATCCACAAGAAGCAACTGCAGTTTCAATTAAATCAAAATGAATTGGTGCCATCTGTGGCATTAAAATAGTATATTTTGAGCGCATATCTTTTGTAAAGATTTTTTTATGAATTCCATAATCACCAGAAGCTTTAAGATTTTCTTTCTCTTTAATACGTTTATTCATACTAGCTAAAAGTGAACGAATACGAATACGCACAGCTCCTAAATTATTAACTTCATCTATTTTAATTAAAGTATACATTTTATCATAGCTAGATAAAATTTCTTCTACTTGGTCTGTAGTAACAGCATCTACACCACAACCAAATGAATTTAGCTGTACTAATTCTAAGCAATCATGTTTTCCAACAAAATCAGCCGCTGCATAAAGTCTTGCATGGAATACCCACTGGTCTACAACACGTATAGGACGTTTAGCTTCTGTTTTATCAGATACACTATCTTCTGTTAAAACACATAATCCAAGAGAAGTAATAAGAGTATCAATTCCATGATTAATTTCAGGGTCAACATGATAAGGACGACCTGCTAAAACAATACCACGCAAATTATTTTCTTCAATATATTTAACAGTTTCAAGACCTTTATTGCGTATATCTTGCTTAAATTGTTGATATTCTTTTTCTGCTTTTTCGCTAGCTTCTAAAAGTTCTTCTCTTGAAAAATTATATTCATCAAATTCAGGTAAAGATAAAACTTTATTAACAAGATTTTTCTTATCAAAAGGCAAAAATGGATTGATAAATTTAATATTTTTATTCTTTAAGCCTTCCACATTATTTTTTAATACTTCTGAATAAGAAATAACAATAGGGCAGTTATAATGATTATCAGCCTTTTCATATTCCTTTCTAGAATATGGCATACAAGGATAAAAAATAGTTGTAATTCCTTGCTCTAACAAGCTTTCTATATGGCCATGTGATAATTTTGCAGGATAACATACTGACTCAGAAGGCATTGATTCCATACCTTTTTCATATGTTTTTCTTGTACTTTTTTCTGAAATAATAACACGGAAACCTAAGCTAGTAAAGAAAGTAAACCAAAAAGGATAATCTTCATACATATTTAAAACTCTAGGGATACCTATAGTTCCTCTTTTAGCTTCACTTTCTTCTAAAGGTTTATAATTAAATAATCGTTTATATTTATACTGAATTAAGTTTGGTAAATCTTTATTACTTGAAACAATTCCAGCCCCTTTTTCACAACGATTTCCAGAAACATGTATAGCACCATTACTAAAACGGTTAATTGTCAATTTACAATGATTTTCACAATTATTGCATCTTGTATGAGTTACTTTAATTTCTAAATTATCTAGTTCGTCAGTCTTTAAAATTGTAGAATGATATTCCATATCAAAATTTGCCTCATATTGTTCTTTAGAAAGTAAAGCCATACCATAAGCACCCATCAAACCAGCAATATTTGGACGTATTACATTTTTACCAACTATTTTTTCAAAAGCTCTTAAAACAGCATCATTATAGAAAGTACCACCTTGTACAACGATATGGTCTCCAAGTGTTGCAGTATCACGAACTTTCATTACTTTTTGAATAGCATTTTTAATAACTGAATAAGACAACCCACTAGAAATATCACCTACTGAATAACCTTCCTTCTGGGCTTGCTTAATTTTAGAATTCATAAACACAGTACATCTTGACCCTAAATCAACAGGACGTTTAGCATCAAGAGCTTCTTTTACAAATTCACTAATTTCCAAATTTAAACTTTTACTAAATGTTTCAATAAAAGAACCACAACCTGAAGAACAAGCTTCATTTAGCATAATATTATCAATTGCACCATTTTTCATTTTGATATATTTCATATCTTGTCCACCAATATCAATAATTGCAGTTACATCTGGTTCAAATTGTTTAGCAGCTGTATAATGAGCTATTGTTTCAATTTCATTTAAATCTACATTTAATGCAGTTTGAATTAGTTTTTCTCCATATCCAGTAACACCACTATAACGCAAAATAGCCTTTTCAGGTAGCTTTGCATATAGTTCTTTTAACATAGATATAACACTTTTTAAAGGATTTCCCTCATTACTACCATATAGAGAATAAAGTAAATTACCATCTTTATCAATCAATGCAAGCTTAGTAGTAGTAGAACCTGCATCAATACCCAAATAACAATCACCTTCATAAGTATCTAAAGTATTTCTTCCAATCTTTGCTTTATCATGACGATTTTTAAATTGCATATATTCATCTTTGCTAGCAAAAAGAGGGTCTAATGGTTTTGTAGTATTATCTTGTGAAACTTTTAAATTTTCAATTTTTTCTTCTAATTCACTTCTAGAAATAGCCTGAGAATTTAGGGAATCAAGTGCTGCACCTTTTGCAACAAGTAAATGTGCTTCTTCAGGAACAATTACTTGTTCTGGCTCTAAATGTAATGTTTCAATAAAACGTTTTCTTAATTCTGGTAAATAATTTAAAGGACCTCCTAAAAAAGCAACATTTCCTCTAATTGGTCTACCACAAGCTAAACCACTAATTGTTTGATTTACAACAGCTTGAAAAATTGAAGCAGAAATATCTTCTTTTGCAGCACCTTCATTTATTAAAGGTTGAATATCAGTTTTAGCAAAAACACCACAACGAGAAGCAATAGGATAAATAGTTTGATATGTTTTTGCAAGTTCATTAAGACCAGCTGTATCTGTATGTAATAAAGAAGCCATTTGGTCTAAAAATGCACCTGTACCACCAGCACAAGTTCCATTCATACGTTGCTCAATTGATTGGTCAAAATATATAATTTTTGCATCCTCTCCACCTAATTCAATTACAACATCTGTTTCAGGAATATATTTTTCTACAACACGTTTACAAGAAACAACCTCTTGAATAAACTCCACATTTAAAAACTGACTAGCAGACATTGCTCCAGAGCCAGTTAAAGCTATTGTATATTTATAATCTGGATATCTATTTATTAAATCCTCTAAAACATTACATACTGTATTTTTTGTATCAGAAAAATGTCTTTGGTAATTTGAATATATATTATTTAGTTGGTCATCTAAAACAACAATTTTAACGGTTGTTGAACCAACATCTAATCCAACATGCAATATTGTTTCCATGAGACACACCTTCATTTTATGTATTTAGGTTTTAGGAACCTATTAACCCTTATTATTGTATACGGAAAAAGCAAATTTGTCAAATGGAAATAAAAGGGAAAAGTTCTAAAAAGGACAAACAAGACATACATTGGTATAAATAAAAAAAGGAGGGAATAAATTATGAAAAATAAAAAAGCAATTATTATATTTGGTATTTTATTGATTCTAATTATTGTAGGTGGATATTTTGGAATTAAATATGTAAAAAAGCAAGAAGGAAATGAATTGGCAGAATATACACCAGAACAAGAAATTACAGAAGAACAGGCTAGACAAACTATAGTAAGTTTATATTTTGTGGAAAGTGAGACAGGAGAATTATGTCCAGAAGCAAGACTTGTAGATATTAAAGATTTAATGAGTCTACCATATGATAAATTGATGGAATTGCTTATAGGTGGACCAAAAAATGATAAATACACGAAAGTAATACCAGAAAACACCAAATTATTAAAAACATATACAGAAGGAGATTGCCTAGTATTAGATGTAACTAGTGATATATTGAAATACAACAAAGAAGATAAAAATGCAAAAGAAAATATAATAAATAGTATTGTTAATACTATGACAGAACTAACTGAAATTAACAAAGTAAAATTCTTGGTAGATGGCAAGCAAAATGAAGAACTAAAAGATACATATACAAGAAAAACATAGAATCAAAGCGACATATTTTATATGTTGCTTTTTCATCTAAATAATTTATAAACATGTATGCATTTAAAAGCCTTATCTAAGTTATTTAAAAAATATTCAACCTCATTTAAAGAATGTAAAGTATTATCTTTATAATCCTTAAAGCAAAACTTTTTTTTGTCTTTTTTTACAATTTGGTTTTCTCCTCTTAAATCTTGGCCTTCCATAGCACTTCCTCCTTGAAAAATATCTATATTTGATATATAATATGATAGAACAAAAAATAAAGTGTAGGTGAATATTTTGAACGAAAGAATTGACGACTTAGGTGTAAAAAATTTAAAAATAATTCAAAACAAAGACTGGTTTTGCTTTGGAATTGATGCAGTTTTACTAGCAAACTATGCAAAAAAGATAAAGAAAAATAGTTATGTTCTAGACTTAGGAACAGGAACAGGAATTATACCAATATTATTATGTGGAAAAACGCAATTAAAAAAAATAGTAGGAATAGAGATTCAAAAACAAGTATGTGATATGGCAAAAAGGAGTATTGCATATAATAAATTAGAAGAACGATTTGAAATAATATGTGATGATATTTTGAATATAGAAAAATATTATCCAAAGCAAACTTTTGATGTAGTTGTTACAAATCCACCATATAAAAAGCAAGGTACAGGAATGACTAATATGTCTGAAAACAAAAAGATTTCTAGACATGAAATAACAGCAAATATAGAAGACTTTATTAAAACTGCAAAAGACATGCTAAAAGATAAAGGAGAACTATATATGGTACATCATCCTGAAAGATTAGTTGATATTTTTTCATCTATGAGAAAATATAAAGTAGAACCAAAAGAAATACGTTTTGTTTGTTCAAAAGAAGGAGAAATACCAAAACTTGTTCTAATAAAAGGGATAAAAAATGCGAGTCCATTTTTAAAAATAATACCTAATTTATATATTTATCAAAAAAATGGAGAATATACACAAGAAATCAAAGATATGTATGAGGAAGGAAAGTGATTACATGGAATATGGAACATTATATGTTGTTGCAACACCAATTGGAAATTTAGAAGATATTACATATAGAGCAATTCGTACTTTACAAGAAGTCGATATAATTGCAGCAGAAGATACAAGACATACACTTAAACTATTAAATCATTATAAAATCACTAAACATTTAATAAGTTATCATCGTCATAATGAAGAAGCAAAATCAGAAGAACTAATTTCAAAATTAAAAGAAGGAAAGAAAATTGCATTAGTTTCAGATGCTGGAACACCAGGAATTTGTGACCCAGGAGAGCAAATAATTCATAGATGTTTAGAAGAGGGAATAGAAATAATTCCAATTCCAGGAGCATGTGCTTTTGTTAATGCTCTAATTTGCTCAGGATTAGAAACACAAAGTTTCTTATTCCTTGGATTTTTGCCATTAAACAAAAAGAATAGAAAACAAAAACTAGAGCAAATAAAAAATAGTGAACAAACAGTTATGATATATGAGGCACCACATAAATTAAAAACAACATTGCAAGACCTAAAAGAAGTTATAGGAAATAGAAAAGTAGTTATTGCACGAGAATTAACAAAAATTCACGAAGAATTTATAAGAGGAACGATTGATGAGATAATAGAAAAAACTGAAAATATAAAAGGAGAAATTATAATATTAATTGAAAAATCTGAAAAAGAAGTTGAAAAGAAAGACTTTTCAGAAATTTCATTAGAAGAACACTTCTCATATTATGAAAAACAGGGAATAGATAAAAAAGAAATTATAAAAAAAATTGCAAAGGATAGAAATACCTCTAAAAATGAAATTTATATGTATTTTTGTAATAAATAAAATGGTCTTGAATTATACTAAAAATGTATAGTTCAAAACCATTTTTGTTTCATAATATATGTATTTATTTTTCTTCTTGCAAATCAGAAATATGCTTAATACATTTAGCACAAACTAATTTATCCTTATATTCTACAACATTTTTCGTGTTTCCACAAAAAACACAATTTGGTTCAAATTTTTTCAATATAACAGAATAACCATCTACATATATTTCTATTGGATCTTTTTCTGCTATATTAAGTTTTGTCCTTATTTCTATAGGAATGACAACTCTTCCAAGTTCGTCAACCTTTCTTATAATACCTGTTGATTTCATAATTTCCTCCTATGTTGATATTTTGTAATCCCTTATTAAAAAGTATAGCATAAATTAAGAATTAGGTCAATGTTTAATTTACTAAAAACCAAAATTTGGTAATAAATCTACAAAAACCATACAAAAATCAAAGAATAAAAAGGATTTAAATGAATAAATTTAAATGGGTGAGGAAATTGTTAAATTCAATTTGGCCAATTTTTATTATTCTATCATTTTCATTTGCTATATTTTCTGGAAATATAGATAAACTTAACCAATCTATATTTTCTAGTACAGAAGAAGCAGTTAACTTATGTATTACATTATTAGGTACAATGTGTCTATGGAATGGAATTATGAAAATAGCATCTGAAACTACAATTATAAAAAAATTAACTATTTTTTTATCACCACTAATCAATAAACTTTTTCCAGAGTTAAAAAACGATGAAAAAATAAAAAAAGAAATATCTATGAATATGGTGGCAAATATCTTAGGGCTGGGAAATGCAGCAACACCTTTAGGAATTAAAGCAATGAAATCTATGCAAGAAAAAAATTCAGATAAAAAAACTTTAACAAATTCAATGGCAACCTTAATTGTATTAAATACTGCATCAATTCAAATAATTCCAACAACAGTTATTGCAATTAGAAACTCCTTAGGTTCTCAAGACCCAACAAGCATTATTTTTCCAGTATGGGTAGCAACAATTTGTGCAGCTATTACAGGCATAACAGCAACAAAAATATTTATAAAATGGGGGAAATGATATGCAATTTGTTAATTTTGTTTCTAGTATTGCAATGCCACTAGTAATTTTAATTATTGTAATGTATGCATTTATGGAGAAAATAAAAATATTTGATACTTTTTTAATAGGTGCAAAAGAAGGAATAAATATAGTTATAACAATTTTCCCTACATTAGTTGGGCTATTTTTAGCTATTGGAGCTTTAAGAAGTTCTGGAATACTAGATTGTATTATTCATTTTATTTCTCCAATCCTAAATCAATTTAATTTTCCAACAGATATTATGCCATTAGCCTTAATAAGACCAATTTCAGGTAGTAGCTCTATAGCAGTTGCAACAAATATAATGAAAACATTTGGAGTAGATAGCCAAATAGGACTGATGGCAGCTGTAATTATGGGGTCTACAGAAACAACAGTATATACTATTACAGTATATACTTCTAGTATAGGAGTAAAAAAGACAAGATTTGTTCTTTGGGCTTCATTACTTGCAGATTTTGTTGGTATTACTACAAGCATAATTATATGTAAAATGTTGGGAGGATAAATATAGTAATAAAGTAACAAGTGTTCATTTATAAAAAAGTATTGCAAATCTTTATAGTTTATGGTATATTTTAATCACAAAGAATCAGGGGGTAATTTCATTGGAAAAATTAGTAATAAAAGGACCTACTCCTTTAAAGGGAGAAGTAAAAATTAACGGAGCAAAAAATGCAGCAGTAGCGATTTTACCTGCGACACTACTAATTGATGGAGTTTGCACAATTGACAATCTACCACATATTAGTGATGTTATGATATCTTGTGAAATACTAGAAAAATTAGGAGCAAAAATCACATGGAATAATAAAAACTCTGTTACAATAGATACGAGAAATATACATACAACTAAAGCGCCATTAGATTTAACAAGTAAATTTAGAGCCTCATATTATATATTAGGCTCTATGTTAGGTAGAAAAAAAGAAATAGAAGTTGGAATGCCAGGTGGATGTCAGTTAGGTGCAAGACCAATAGACCAACATGTTAAAGGATTCGAAATGTTAGGAGCAGAAGTAACTGTTGGGAATGGTACTATTTTTGCAACTGCTGATAAACTTGTAGGAAATTCAATTTATATGGATATTGTTTCTGTTGGTGCAACAATAAATATTATGCTTGCAGCAACATTAGCAGAAGGAACAACAACGATTGATAATGCTGCAAAAGAACCACATGTTGTTGACGTTGCCAACTTTTTAAATACTATGGGAGCAGATATTCGTGGAGCAGGTACAGATGTGATAAAAATAAATGGGGTAAAAAAATTAAAAGGAAATGCTACATATTCTGTAGTGCCTGACCAAATCGAAGCAGGTACTTTCATGTTAGCAGCAGTTGCAACAAGAGGAGATTTGCTAATAAAAAATTGTATTACAAAACACTTAGACTCAATTACTGCAAAAATTATTGAGGTTGGTGGAATTGTAGAAGATTATGGAGATAGTTTAAGAGTATATTGTAAAAAAAGACCAACAAAAGCAAATATAAAAACATTGCCACATCCAGGATTTCCAACAGATTTGCAACCACAAATGGGAGTAGTATTATCTTTAGCAGATGGGACAAGTATTATAAATGAAAGTATATGGGAATCAAGATTTCAATATACACAAGAATTAAATAAAATGGGAGCTAAAATCACAGCACAAGGGAAAACAGCTATCTTTGAAGGTGTTGAAAAATTAAGTGGTGCGCCTGTATATTCAACAGACTTAAGAGCCGGAGCAGCATTGATTATTGCAGGAACTTCTGCTCATGGAATAACAGAAATATATAATTTGGAGCACATAGATAGAGGATATGAAAATATAGAAGAAAGATTTAAAAGTATTGGAGCACAAATTGAAAGAGTAAAAGAATAGTGTACAAAGGAAGTAAAAATTATGTTGAATTTCTATAGTTTATTCAGTGGTAGTAGTGGAAATAGTTTATTTATAAAATCAGAAAATACAAAATTATTAGTAGATGTAGGAGTTAGCTCAAAAAAAGTAGAAAATGCATTATTAGATTTAAACATTGCTCCAAATGAAATAGATGGGATACTAATTACTCATGAACATACAGACCATATACAAGGATTAGGAACTTTTGCAAAAAAATTCGATATACCTGTTTTTGCAAATAAAAAAACATTAGATGCTATGCCAAAACAAAAAGAAAAAATACCAGAAAAAAATATTCATATATTTACAATAGAAGAAAAATTCGAAATAAATGATTTAGAAATAAAGCCATTTAGTATTCCTCATGATGCTGCAAATCCTTGTGGTTTTAATATTTCAAAAGGAAGCAAAAAAATGAGTATTGCAACAGATATTGGACATATAACAACAGGAATTTTAAAGAATTTACAGGAGAGTAGCTTTATTTTATTAGAATCTAACTATGAACCAGAAGTTTTAATGTATTCACATTATCCATATATATTAAAAAGTCGTATTGCAGGACCAACAGGACATTTGTCAAATGAGGAAGCTGGAAAAACCATTTCACAATTACTTAATTGTAACTTAAAACAAGTTATGTTAGGACATTTAAGTAAAGAAAGCAATTTCCCAGAACTTGCATATAAAACAGTAGTAGAACAACTAATAAAAAATAATTATGAAGAAAATTCATTATCACTTTCTATTGCTGGAAGAGATACAACAAGTAAAGAAATTTGTGTTTAGGAGATATTTATGCTTACAATCAATATTATTTGTATTGGAAAATTACGAGAACAATATTTAAAAGATGCAATAGAAGAATATAGTAAAAGATTATCTAAATATTGTAAATTAAATATTATTGAATTGCCAGATGAAAAAATTCCTGATAAGGCAACAGAAAAAGAATGCAAAATAATTAAAGAAAAAGAGTGTAGCAATATTATGAAGCACATTCCAAAAGATAGTTATTTAATATGTTTAGACCTAAAAGGTAAACAACTTTCTTCTGAAGAATTTGCTAAAACAATTGATACACTCTCACTTACGACAAGTTCCATCTCTTTTATTATTGGAGGTTCTTTAGGGATAACAACAAATCTTTTAGAAATGTGTAATAATTCAATATCTTTTTCTAAATTGACATTTCCACATCAACTAATTCGTGTCTTTCTTTTAGAACAAATTTTTAGGAGTTTTAAAATTTTAAACGGTGAAACTTATCATAAATAATATATTATTGTAGAGAATATAAATAACGGAATGAAAGCATCTTATATAATAAAAGGGACTGATGCAAAATTGTAATTTCTTTTTCTGGGGGAAATATAAAAGAAACGAATCTTAAATAATATTCTCTACAAAATTAAATACAATTTAATATAGTAAATATCAATTTTAAAGTTTTTCAATTTGCTTTAGAATTTTTTTTGCCAATTTTTTGATAATTATTTTTTTTATTATGAAAAATAAAGAAATAAATAATAAAATTTTAATTGCCATAACTTTAATAAAATAATGAATCAATAATTAAGGATTGCCCTTAACTGTTTTTGATTATACTATAATTACCAATATTTGTCAAGAAAAACTTTTTGACAAAATTCGACAAATAGTGGATATAGCTTGAGTTTACAAATAAATAGAAACAGATATTAAATAAAATCTGTTTCTATTTTAAATTATTTTTTTGCTGTTATAAATCCATTACCGGCAAAAAATTCTAGTATTTTAAATTTAAAAGAAATCTCATTATTTGTTTTACTTTCTGAAACTAAAGAGAAATCTTCTTCAGTCATATTTTCTTTCAATAAATTTTTTGATTCATCTGGAACGACACCTGAAGTTACATCAATAAAGCATAATGGTGGAAACATCACACACCACCAGTTTTGTCCTTTAGCTTCACCTATTGTAACGCGTAAAGCATCATAATATCCTGCAGGAAGAGCTATATCACCATATGTTTTTGTAGGAAATTTAAAATTTCCAATTTGTACATCTACATTATATGAATAACCATTTTCAATAATAGTTTGTTTAGCTAATTCTTTAAAATCAGACAAATGCTCATTAGCAATAGAAATAGCTTCTTCTTTTGTTTTTGCATTACTGCATAATGAATTCATATAACTTAATAAACTATCCCTTACTAGATATTTTAAATTTTGGTCCTCTGTACTATCACTATTTGCTAAAACATGTAATCTAAAAACACTATCACTTATTTTTGAGCAAGTTGTATTTGCATAAGAAAATGCACAAAGAGTTGTGTATAAAAATAGTAAAAAGGCAAGTATAAGTATCATTTTTATTTTTGATTTTGTTTTATTTTTCATTGATTTCCTCCTATGTACTTTTTTTGAAAAATATTCTTTACTTTAATTATTACCAAATTAGAAAATTTTATACAAAAAAAATTTAAAAAAAAATGACGAATTATGATGTCGAAAAAACACGATGAATTTTATTTGAAATATTATTGACATATTAGAAATAAAATGGTAAAATTTGGAAGTACTAAAAAATAAATTCAAAAGAAAAGGCTTTCAAAAATCGAAAGGGTGGATAGTTTATGTTAAAATCAGAAGATAATGTAACACGAGAAAATAAAAGAGAGAAGTTATGTTCTTTTTATGCAAGTGACTATCATTTTGAAATGATTAGTATTCCATTTATTCAAAAAGAAATAAAAGCAAAAAACAAAATTGTAATTCTTACAGAAAATAATTTAGAAGAAACAATAAAAACCGTATTAAATAGAACAAATTTAAATGAAAATGATAAAAATAAAATTATACAAATAGGTTGGAATAAAAATACGCAAGAAAAAATAGAAAATCTTAAAGAAGAAAAATCACAAGAACAAACTATATTTATAAAAGGAAGCAAGAATTATATAAATTTAATGGAAAATCAAATTAAAAATATAAATTCAAATACAAAAACTGTTCATTGTTATCAAGTACAAGAAGTAGCAGATGAAATGAGTGAAATTGTAAAGGAATATGATGGGATATTAAATACAATAGGAAAAATAGATATGTAATTACGGGAAGGCTGATTTATCAGTCTTTTATATTATATAAAAAAACTCTTTACAAATTGTAAATTTTTTGTTATATTATATATTAGCAAAAAACAGAGAGGAAGATATGAATGGACAAAAATTTGGGAGAAATAAAAGCAGAATTAAAAAAATATAATCAAGAACATTTATTAAATGGATATGATAAATTAGATGAAAACAAAAAACAAGAATTATTAAAACAAATTCAAAATATAGATTTTGAATTGATGAACTATTTATATGAATCAACTAAAAATGAGGTTACTTCAAAGCAAGAAGAAATTACACCAATGGATTACCTAGATAAAAGTAAATTATATGATGATTATAAATATTATGAAACAATAGGAAAAAAAGCAATACAAGAGGGAAAATTAGCTGCTGTTACAAT
>CANQOU010000003.1 GCA_947625565.1 uncultured Clostridia bacterium | reverse complement strand
TTATGAAAAAACTCATAGAAAAAAATAAATGTTAAGTTATTTTTCTTAACTTAACATTATTATACAAGGAGGTAACAAAATGAATGCAAAAGGAGAACTAAAATTAGTATTTCCAACTGAAGAATATAAAAATCAAATAGAAGAATATTTAGAAGAACACTTCAAAAATGGAGAATTTGACTTAGCAGGTGATGGAGGACTAGATAGAATAAAAAATGTTGACAAGTGGCTAGACAAAATTAAAAAGGATGTATCAGAAGAAACAATAGAAGAAGGTAAAACACCATCCACGCTATTTTTAGGAGTTAGAAAATCAGACAATAAAGTCATAGGAATGTTGCAAATAAGGCACAAATTAAACCAAAAGCTATTAGAAAGATATGGACACATAGGAGATGGAGTTAGACCAACAGAAAGAAAAAAAGGATATGCGACAGAAATGATTAGATTAGCATTAGAAGAATGCAAAAAATTAAAAATAGATAGAGTTTTAATGACTTGCGATAAAGAAAATATAGGTTCAAGAAAAAGTATAATTGCAAATGGTGGAGTATTAGAAAATGAAATTGAAATAGAAAATGTGGAAATAACTCAAAGATATTGGATAAGTCTTAAAAAAAGATATGCTGATAAATTTGTTAGAAATAAAGTAGAAAAAGTAAATCAAAAAGTAATGTCCATAGAAGAAAAAAATTTTTCAGGAGACATATATTTTTATAATTTTATTGATGTTAAAAATAAAATGATTATACCTAGAGGAAAATGTATATTAGATAATAACTACAAATGGCTAGAATTTTATGACTATAATGCAAAGGTAAAACTAACAGCTATTTATGATGAAAACTGTAAAATAATAGAATGGTATTTTGATATAGCAAGAGAGATAAATAAAGAAAATGGAATACCATATGAAGATGATTTATATTTAGATGTTGTTGTAACACCAATAGGGGAAATATTTTTACTAGATGAAAACGAATTAAAAGATGCTTTAGATAGACTAGAAATAACAGAAGCAGAATACAAGAATGCTTATGAAGAAGCAAATAAGTTGATAGATAGACTAAAAGGTAAAACAAAAGAATTGCAAGAATTTACAGATAAATATTTAAAGTTGAATTTAAATTAAAATATAAAAATTATCAAAAAGAAAAGCCAGCGTGTAGCTGGCTTCTTTGTCAGGTAAAGGAAAAATATGTGCAATCTGCCTGTAAGTTATATGTAATTAAACGTAACCAGTCAGGAACACCTTTTACAAGTCTTCTGACAGGGTCATAGCAACATACAACAGGCATCTGAAGTTTTTCTCCACTTTTTGTATCTGTGCAATCCTGTAAAATTATAGGTTGCAAAGCCCGGTCTTTTTTACGGAGAAAAAATAGTGAATGGGTATCAGGAGAAGAAACAACCAATATACCAACAGCATTTTGCAAATCAGCTGTAAAATAACCAGTTTTTTCTTGCTCGTTTTCCTTGTACGAGATTATATAATCCCGTTCTGTTAACTTTCTTACCATAACTTTTTCCTTTCATTGTGTTGCTAATTAACAGTTACACTTTGTATTTGACCTGACAGCAAATACATTCATACTTTCGTATACATATATAATACCATATTTTAGGAAAAAATACAAGTTTTAGGCCAAATATAAAGATAAAAATGAGTTTTTGGGTTTGCATTATTAAAATTTGTATATAATATCAAATGAGAATTAAATGTAAAAAAACAATAAAAATAGTTGATATTTTTTAAAATTTAATATAAAATCTAAAGAGATTATAAGGAGGAAAAAATGATTACTTTAAAAGATGTATGCCAAAATGAAGAAGTTAATGCTCTAATTAAAGGAGCACAAAAACAATTAAATGCTTTAGGATACACAGAACATGGACATAGACATATTTCAATTGTATCAAAAAGAGCAGGAGATATTTTGCAAAAGTTAGAATACCCAGAACGAACAATCGAATTAGCTAGAATAGCAGGATATTTACACGACATTGGTAATTGTGTAAATAGAGTTGACCATGCACATAGTGGAGCAATTCTTGCATATGAAATTTTAAAAAATATGGGAATGCCTGTTGAAGAAAGAGCTGAAATAATGATGGCAATAGGAAATCATGATGAAGAAACAGGAACAGCAGTTAGTGATATATCTGCAGCTATTATTTTAGCAGATAAATCAGATGCACACAGAGATAGAGTATGCAATCCAAATTTAGGAACATTTGATATTCATGACCGTGTAAACTATGCAGTTACTAAGTCTAGCTTAACTTTGGATGCTGAAAAACGTATAATAACATTAGACTTAAAAATAGATACAGAGATTTGCCCAGTATTAGACTATTTTGAAATTTTTATGGATAGAACTATGATGAGCAAATATGCTGCAAAATATTTAAAAATATGGTTTTCATTAGTAATCAATGATACAAAATTATTATAAGAGAGGATGAAAAAAATGAAAAAAGCAATTAAAATTTTAACAATAATCTTAACAATAATATTAGTTAGCATGATAGGTTTTATAGGAATTTATGTTCAAAAACAAAATAGAATGGAAAATATAGTTAAAGACTATGACTATGCAATGGACTTAAAAGGAGCAAGAATAATTGCAATAAAACCAGAAGAAGAGATAGAAACAAAAATAAAAGATGCAGAAGGAAATGAAATTGAGGAAGAATTAACAGATGAAGAAATTAAAGAAAAGGGATATACAAAAGAAGAAGTTAATAAAAATGCAGAAAAACTAACATTAGAAAATTTCAAACAAACAGAGGAAATTATTATAAAAAGATTAGAACAACTAGGACTAGATGATTACAATATTGCATTAAATGAGCAATCAGGAGAAATAAAAATTGAGATAGAAGAAAATAATTCTACAAACTCAATAATTAGTGACCTTTATACAACAGGAAACTTTGAAATTTCAGATAGTGAAACAGAAGAAGTTTTATTAGATAACCAATATATAAAAGAAGCAAAAGTAGGATATATCTCTGAAACAAATGGGACAAGTGTATGCTTACAAATTGAATTAAATTCTGAAGGAAGAGCAAAATTAGAAGAAATTACAAATACATATAAAACAGTTGAAGAAAGTGAAGAAGAAACAGCAACTGAAGAAACTTCAGAATCAGAAGAAAGCGAAGAAGCTTCAGAGACAGAAGAAACTGATACTGCTGAAGAAGCAGAAACTGAAGAAACTGATGAAGAAACAAAACAAAAAGAAATAACAATGAAAATAAATGACCAAACAATTATGACTACATCATTTGATGAGCCAATTCATACAGGAAAAATGCAACTAACAGTAGGAAGTGCTTCAAGTGATGCTAAAACAATCAATGAATATGCAGAAAAAGCATTATCATATGCTACAATCCTAAATAATGGAAAACTACCAATGGATTATGAAGTTTCTGGAAATGAATTTATTTATTCAGAAATAACAAATCAAGAAATATTATATGCAATAATTGGAATTGCAGGAATTACAGCTATTGCACTAATGTATTTAATTATAAAATACAAATTACATGGACTTTTAGCAAGTTTTTCATTTATCGGATTTGTATCAACACTATTATTACTAATTCGTTATGCTAATGTTGTTATATCATTAGGAACAATCTTTGCAGGAGTAATTGCATTAGTAATAAATTATCTAATTTTAATAAAAATATTGAAGAAAAAAGAAAAAAATGAATTCGTAACATTTTTCTTTAAAGCAATACCAATAGCAATATGTAGTATTATATTCTGCTTTATGGATTGGATTCCAATTGCTAGTTTTGGAATGACATTATTTTGGGGAGTTATATTGACATTAGTTTATAACTATCTAGTTACAGCACCTGTATTAAGCATATTGGAAAATAAAGAATAAGGAGGATATAAAAATGGATAAAACAAAAAAAAGAGCACTTATTATGATTCTAATTGCTATTGCCATCATAATTGTAGGAGTTATTATAGCAATAGTTAAAGGATTCAATTTTGATTTACTATATGATGGTGGTAAAAGAATAGAAGTAGATATAGGAAAACAATTTGAAGTAAAAGACATAGAAGCAATAACTGAGGAAATAGTAGGAAAAAACTCATGTGTTCAAACAGTAGAAATATATAAAGAAAGTGTTAGTATTTTTGCACAAGATATGACAGAAGAACAAAGAGACAATATAGTAACAAAAATCAATGAAAAATATGGTTTAGAATTAGATGCAAAAGCAAGTGAAATAATAGATGTTCCACATACACATTTAAGAGATATAATTAAACCTTGTATAATGCCATTAGTAATAGCAACAATTCTTATACTAGTATATATAGGTATTAGATATATAAGAAAAACTAGTGTAGAAATATTATTAGAAACAATTATTGCAATTATTCTTGGACAAGCATTACTATTTAGTATACTTGCAATAACAAGAATACCTATTGGTAAATTAACAATACCAATGATACTTTCAACATATATCTTATCAACTACATTTTGTACAGCAAGATTAGAGAAATATGTACAAGACAAAGAAAAAGAAGAAGAAAAAAGTAAATCGGAGGAAAAATAAATGGGAAAGATTGTTTTATTGGATGAACTTACAATAAATCAAATTGCAGCAGGAGAAGTTATTGAAAGACCAGCATCTGTAATTAAAGAAATGATAGAAAATTCTATTGATGCAGGTGCAACCAATATTACAGTTGAAATAAAAAATGGAGGAATCTCATATATAAAAGTCACAGACAATGGAAAAGGAATTGCACAAGATGATTTAGAGATAGCATTTGAAAGACACGCAACAAGTAAAATTCGTTCAGCTGAGGACTTAAATACAGTTACATCTATGGGATTCCGTGGAGAAGCTTTAGCAAGTATTGCAGCTATTAGTAATGTAGAGTTAATATCAAAAACTGAAGAGCAAGACACAGGTTATAGAATTATAGTAGAAGCAGGAAATGTTTTAGAAAAAGAAGTGGCAGGTGCTTCAACAGGAACAACAATAACAGTAAAGAACCTATTTTTTAATACACCTGTAAGATATAAATTTCTAAAAAAAGATTACACAGAATCAGGATACATAGAAGATATAATTACTAGAGCAGCTTTAATACATCCGGAAATCTCATTTAAATTAGTCAATACAGGAAAAACAGTGATACAAACAAATGGAAGCGGAGATATAAAAAATGTAATTTATAGCATATATGGAAAAACAGTAGCTGAAAATTGCATACCAGTATCTTATACATATGAGGACATTCAGATTGATGGAACTGTAGGCAAACCTGAAATTGCAAGGTCTAACAGAACAAATCAAATATTTTTTGTAAATAAAAGATATATAAAAGATAAAACATTATCATCTGCAACAGAACAAGCATACAAAGGAATGATACCACTAGGAAAATTTGGTTTTGTTGTTTTAAATATAAATATAAATCCATCAAAAGTAGATGTTAATGTACATCCAGCAAAACTAGAAGTAAGATTTGAAGAAGAAAGCAAAATTTTTCAAGCCATCTTTCATGCTATTAAAGATACATTATTAAAAAATGGAGATAATCAAGGCTTATTTGGATTAAGAAAGACTGATGAGCAAGAAATCGAAAAATATACACAGCAAGAAAGTGAAATAAAAACAAATGTACAAGAAGTAAACACAGATAAAGTCAAAGAAAGTACAGACAACCAAGAATCATCAGAACAACCAGAAGAACAAACTAAAGAAAATAAAGAAGAAGAAACTAAGACGAGTGAAGATTTAGAAAAAACACAAGTAATACAACTGGGAACACAAAAAGAAGTTTCTAAAGATATAAGTCAAGAACCTTCAATTTTTGATAAACTTATTCAATTAAAAAATGTACCAAATCGTTTACATGATATTGTAGGACAAAATAATAAAAAAATTGAAGAAGAGCAAAATGAAGAAAATAGAGAAACACAAGAAAAAAAAATAGAGGAGAATTTAACAAATCAAGATACACAAAATAAAGAAGAAGCAAATAACGTAGAAGAAAATCAGGACTTTCATACAATGTATGAAAAACTATTTGGTAAAACAATAAAAGAAGAACAACCACAGAAACAAAAGAATGAAGAAATAGATATTATAAATGACAATATTTCTGTATTTGATGATATAGAAGAATACAAGAAAGAACCATACAAAGTAATTGGAATTGCATTTAATACATATATTATAATCGAAATGAAACAAGAAATGTATATTATAGACCAGCATGCAGCACATGAAAGAATATTATATGAAAAAGTAAAAGAAAATTATTACAATAACACATCAAAAGACTCGCAAATGCTATTATTACCAGATGTAATTACACTAACACACAAAGAAATGGACATTGCAAAAGATAACTGGAAAATGTTCCAACAAGCAGGATTTGAACTAGAAGAATTTGGAGAAAATACAATAAAATTAACAGGAGTACCAACAATTTGTGTAGATTTAGACACAAGAGAATTATTCCTTGAAACATTAGATGCAATCAATACAGTAGCAAGGACAGCAAAACAAGAAAAAGAAGAAAAATTTATTGCAACAGTTGCTTGTAAAGCAGCAGTAAAAGCTAACATGGCATTATCAATAGAGGAAATACAAAGTTTAATGGATAGACTATTAGAATTACCTAATCCATTTAGCTGTCCACATGGTAGACCAACTGCAATAAAAATGAGTCAATATGATATAGAAAGAAAATTTGCAAGAAAATAGAAAAAGGAAAGGACATTTAAACATGCCATTAGTTATAGTTACAATTATAATAACATTTGCTATACTAATTATATGGACATATTATAGCTTAGGCAATATGGAAAAAAGTAAAAAAGTTATATATATAATAGCTGAACTAATAGTGGTATTTATTGCAACATATATCACATATGGAATATCAAAAGGTAAAATAGAATATTCAAATGATGCAGTTATGAAATATATTCAAAATATATTAGTACCACTATTTACAGGAATCAATGGCTTATTTGTTATGCCATTTTTTAGTCGAGGAATAGAATCTACATTTCAGGAAAATATGAAAACTAATAAATTATTAAAAAGAGCAATATTATGTGTAGGAATATTACTTATATTATTGATACTTGAATGTGGATATATGACTACAACTCAGCAAGGAATATTAAAAATTATGGCAGGAGAAAAATAATGAAAAAACCAATAGTTATTGTAATATGTGGACCAACTGCATCAGGAAAAACAGGACTCTCAATCGAACTTGCAAAACAAATAGATGGAGAAATTATATCATGTGATTCAATGCAAATTTATAAAGATATGGACATAGGAACTGCAAAACCTACAATAGAAGAAATGCAAGGAATAAAGCATTATCTAATAAGTTCAATAGAGCCAACACAAAGATATAGTGTAGCAGATTACAAAAAAGATGCAAAAAAAGCAATAATAGAGGTTATAAAAAAAGGAAAAACACCAATTATTGTAGGAGGAACAGGACTATATGTAAATAGCTTAATTTATGAGATTGAATATCCAGAAATTGAATTTGATGAGGAGTATAGAAAAAAATTAGAAAAGCAAGTAATGGAAGATGGACTAGAAAAGTTATATGAAAAGGCAAAAAAAATCGACCCACAAGCAATCCAAAAAATTGCAAAAACTGATAAAAAAAGAATTTTACGAATATTAGAAATTTATCATTCAACAGGAAAAACAAAAACTGAACAAGATATTTTATCAAGACAAAAAGAACCAGAATTTGATTATCATATATATGCATTAGGTTGGGACAGAGAAAAACTATATCAGAGAATAAATCAAAGAGTAGATATTATGATAGAAGAGGGACTAATAGAAGAAGTAAAAGAAATCTTAGAAAAATATGATAAGTTTCCAACAGCAATGCAAGGACTAGGATATAAAGAAGTAGTAGAATATTTAAATGGAAAAACAACAAAAGAAGAGATGATAGAAAAAATAAAACAAGAAACAAGAAGATATGCAAAAAGACAAATGACATGGTTTCGAAAAAACAAAGAAACTATATGGCTAGATGCTACAGAAGATATGCGAAATAATATTCATATTATTTTGGAAGGAATGAAGGGAGAATGGAGCAAAAAGACACAACAAAGAAAAGCAGAATAGATATAAAAAAAGCAAAGCAAAAACAAATCTCAAAATCAGTATTTTTTGCTTTGCTATTAATAATTGCATTCTATTTTCTATATATTATTTATCTATTAGTAAGAGAACCAACTGACATTTTTAGAGTAGAAGAGGGAAAGTTGTATTTAGAAGAATCAAGAGTGGGATATGTAATTAGAGACGAAGTTGTAGTACAAGGAAACAATTATAAAAATGGAATGGAACAAATCAAAAGTGAAGGAGAAAAAGCAGCAAAGAATGAAATTATTTTTAGATATTATAGTAAAAATGAAGAAAGCTTGAAAACTCAAATTACAGAATTAGATGCAAAAATACAAGAAACAGTTAAAAGCCAAACAGATTTATACTATTCTGATATAAAGTTAATAGAAGACCAAATAGACAGAGAAATAGAAAAATTAAATCAAACAACAGATATTTCTAAATTAACTGAATATGAAAAACAAATTATGCAACTTATTGATAAAAAAGCAAAAATTGTAGGAGAAAAAAGCCCATCAGGCTCATACATAGAACAATTAAATAAGCAGAGAACAAATTTAGAAAAAGAATTAAATGAAGGAGCTGAAACAATCAAAGCTCCAAAAAGTGGAATAGTATCATACAAAGTAGACGGGTTAGAAGAAACTTTAACTCCAGGAAATTTTTCTGCAATAAGTAAAGAATATTTAGAAAATCTAAATCTAAAAACAGGAAAAACAATTGCAACAAGTGATGAATGTGGAAAAATAATAGATAATTTTGAAGCATATATTGCAACAATTTCAAATACGAAAGAAAGTAAGGAAGCAAAAGTAGGGGATAAGGTAAGCGTTCGTTTATCAAATTCAAATGAAATAGATGCAGAAATTACATATATTTCTCAAGAAAATGAAGATGAAACATTGTTAATATTAAAAATTGACAAGGATATTGAAGAACTATTAAATTATCGAAAAATTTCATTTGACCTAATTTGGTGGAGCCATATTGGATTAAGAGTTCCAAACCAATCAATAGTTGAAGAAGATGGATTGAAATATGTTATTAGAAATAGAGCAGGATATTTAAGTAAAATCCTTGTAAAAATAAAGAAACAAAATGATAAATATTCAATAATAACTAACTATACATCAGACGAATTAAAAGAATTAGGATATACTAGCACACAAATTACAAATATGAAAAATATTAGTATTTATGATGAAATTGTACTTAACCCAGATTTGTCGAAAGTAAAATAATGTTACAGCAATATTACAACAATATTAAATAAATATGACATTCTAAAAAACTATTGACAATCTTGTAAAAAAATTAGATACTATTATCAAATACTAAGGAATTTAAATTAGGAGGTTTTTTTATGTCAGCATTGATGAATAAAGTTTGGGATTTATTTGGAATGGACTCAGCAGAGCCAGAAGAGGAAGAAGTAGATGAGGAGAACACATATGGTTATCAAGATGAGCCAGAAGAGGAAGAAGTAGTAGAAGATAGAAGATTGTTTGGAAGAGGAAAGAAAGTTGTAAATATGCCACAAGCAGGTCAAGCTGTTAAGATGGTTATTTCACAACCAACAACTTTTGAGCAATCAGATGAAATATGCGCATTTTTAAAAGAAAGAAAATCTGTAATTGTTAATTTAGAGTATGTTAATAAAGATGTTGCAAGAAGAATAGTTGACTTTATTAGTGGAGGAGTTTATGCTTTAGATGGATATATTCAAAAAATATCAAACTCTATCTTTTTAGTTGCACCATCAAACTATGAAATTACAAATGAAATGGCAAGAGAAGAAATAAAAAGTAAACTTTCTGTATCTTGGCTAAAAAACAATAATATCAATTAGTCATATGGGAGGATTAAAATGATAACACCATTAGATCTTGAAAATAAAAAATTTTCAAAACAAATGATGAATGGTTATAGTGTAGAAGAAGTAGACGACTTTTTAGATGACTTAACAGTAGAATACACAAAAAACTATAAAGAAGTAACAGAGTTGCGTGCACAAGTAGAAGAATTAAATAAAAGTCTAGTACAATATAAGACAATGGAAGACACATTGCAAAATACACTTGTTGTAGCACAAACAACAGCAGAAGAACTTAAAAATGTTGCTAAGAAAAAAGCAGACCAAATGATAGAAGAAGCAAAAGGAAATGCAAAAAAACAAGCAGACGAATTAGATACCCAAATCATGTTAAAACAAAAAGAATTTGATGACTTAAAAAGACAATTTGATATTTATAGAAGAAAGATGGAATCACTAATAGTATCACAAGGTGAATTACTTAAAGAAATAAATAAAAGTGAAGACGAAGACTAATAAACAAATGAAAACAGTTGAAATTTGATATTTTAACTGTTTTTTTAGTGTAATAAAGGAAAAATATTACAAAACTGTTAAATGTATATTACAATTGCGTAAATACTCTTGACTTTATTAGAAAATACGATAAAATAGTAACATAGGAGAAGTGTCTATGAGAATTATTTCAGGGAAGGCAAGAGGAACAAAATTATATACATTAGAAGGAACAGAAACAAGACCAACATTAGATAGAGTAAAAGAAGCATTATTCAATATTATACAAGATAAAATTACAGACAGCATTTTTTTAGATTTATTTTCTGGAAGTGGAGCTATTGGATTAGAAGCAGCAAGCAGAGGAACAAAAAAAGCAATATTATGTGAAAAATCTCCTAAAGCAATAGAAATAATCAAGAAAAACGTAGAAAAAACACACTTAAAAGACAAAATATTATTATATGAAGGAGACTATGAAGCTTTTATAACAACAAAATTAAAAGAAACACCAGATATTATTTATTTAGACCCACCATATAAAACAGAATATGTTATCAATGCTATAAAAATATTAAAAGAACAACAAAAAATAAAATCTACGACAATTATTATAGTAGAAACAGACAGAGAAAAAGAATTTTTGCAGCAGATACAAGAAATAGACTCCTTAGAAATAGAAAAAGTAAAAAAATATGGAAGGGCTAGTTTGATGTTTTTAAAAAATAGCTTAAATTAGAAAGGGGTAAAACCATGGAGATTTTTACATTATTGGATACATTAGAGGATTTATTAGAAAATGGAAGAGGATTACCATTTTCTGCTAAAGTCATAGTAGATAAAGAGGAAATGTTAGATTTAATTAAAGAAATACGTATCAAGCTTCCAGACGAATTAAAACAAGCAAAATGGGTAAAAGAAGAAAGAGAAAGAATTTTAGTAGAAGCGCAAAAAGAAGCTGATGACATAGTAAAAGAAGCAGAAAATAGAATCATAGCAATGATAGATGAACATGAAATTACAAAAAAAGCATATGACCAAAAAGCAGAAATTATTGAAACTGCAAATGAAATGTCTCGTGAAATTACAAAAGGAACAAAAGATTATGCTGATAATTTACTAGGAGATACAGAATCTGTTTTAACTAATACATTAGCAAAATTAGAAGAAAATATGAGTCAAGCATTAAATTTAATGCAACTTTCTATGGAAGAAAACATTAAAACAATACAAAATAGTAGAAAAGAGTTGAAATAGAAAATGGCCAAAAAAAGAACATATAATAGAAATCAATCAGGAAAGAAAACAGCAAAAAGAACAACTAGAAAACAAGCATCTAAAATAGATATGGCAATTGTTATCTTGTTTATTTTAAGTATTCTTTCTGCTGTTTTAATTTATACTAAATCGGGAATTGTTGGTGTTAAACTAACAGAAATATTAGGTGGACTAATGGGAATTATTCGCTATGTTGTTCCTATTGGAATTTTTGCACTAGCGATTAAAATTGCCTGTGAAGATAGTTATGAATTAACATATAAATTAGTACAATATTTAATATTCTTAATTACAATAGCTACTTTGATGGCAACATTTCAGATTTCAAAAGGAGATATAATCCCATCTAAGGAAATAACAGAAGTAGTAAAAGATGCATATAGTATAGGAACAACAGGTGTTGGTGGAGGAGCAATTGGTAGTGCAATTGCGGTGCCTCTTGTTAATTTATTAGGAACATTTGGAACCATTATTTTAAGCATTGGAGTTGCTGTTTCACTTATAGTGTTTATGTTTGGAATTAATACTAAAGAAATTATACAGAAAATCATAGAAAATTCGCAAGCACGTAAGGAAGAACGTAAACAAGCACGATATGAAGCAAGACAAATGCAAAAAGAAGAGTATCAACAAAATAGACAATTATCAAAGCAGATTGAACAAGAAGCATCAGGAGAACAAATAAAAATTAACTTTGGTGGAAGAATTGTTGATGAAAATACAAATAATAATTTGAAAAAATATGACCATAGTGAAGACGAATTAGTTCCTTTGACAAGTGAAACTAAAAAAAGTGGAATATTCGGATTAAAACAAGACATATCAAATTCTAGTATGGGAGCAAACCAAGAAGAAATACAACCAGAAGTTATTGAAAATAATTTATTTAAACAAGAAGAAGAGCAGAAAGAAGATAAAACAAAAGAGGTATTGCAGTTAGAACATTCAGTAGTTGTAGAAGACGAACATTATGAATATCCACCAGTAGAATTATTAGCAAAACCAAAACAAAAAGCATTAAAAGGTGGTGCTAAAGCTTTAACAGATACAGCATCAAAATTACAAAAGACATTATATAGCTTTGGTGTTTCAGCAAAGGTAGAACATGTTTCAGTAGGACCTGCAATTACACGTTATGAATTAAAACCTGCAGAAGGAGTAAGAGTTAGTAAAATTGCTAATTTAGCAGATGACATTGCTTTAAATTTAGCAGCAGAGACAATTCGTATAGAAGCACCAATTCCAGGAAAACAAGCAGTAGGAATAGAAGTACCAAATAAAGAAAAACAGGCAGTTAATCTAAGAGAAGTTATTGAAAGTGACGAGTTCGAAGATAGCGAATCTAAATTAACAGTTGCATTAGGAAGAGATGTTGCAGGAAGTATACAATTAGCAGATATTGCAAAAATGCCACATGTGCTAATTGCTGGCTCAACTGGTTCTGGTAAGAGTGTATGTATAAATACAATTATTACGAGCATCATATATAAAAGTAAACCAAGTGAAGTAAAACTTGTAATGGTAGATCCAAAAGTAGTTGAACTTTCAGTATATAATGGAATACCACATTTATTAATTCCAGTTGTAACAGACCCTAAAAAGGCTGCTGGAGCATTAGCTTGGGCTGTACAAGAAATGGATAACAGATATAACTTATTTGCACGGAAAAGGCGTAAGGGATTTAAAAGGATATAATAAAGCTATTGAAAAAGAAGAAGGAGCAGGAAAACTTCCACAAATCGTAATTATAGTAGATGAGCTTGCAGATTTAATGATGGTAGCAGCAAAAGATGTAGAAGAATCAATTTGCCGTTTAGCTCAAAAAGCAAGAGCAGCAGGAATGCACTTAGTAATCGCAACACAGAGACCTTCAGTAGATGTTATAACAGGACTAATTAAAGCAAATGTACCATCAAGAATTGCATTTGCAGTATCTTCACAAGTAGATTCTAGAACAATTTTAGATAGCGTAGGTGCAGAGAAACTATTAGGAAAAGGAGATATGTTATTCTTCCCATCAGGAGCTCCAAAACCAGTAAGAGTACAAGGTGCATTTGTATCAGATGACGAAGTAGAAAAAATAGTTGATTTTGTAAAACAAAATGGCACAGCAACATATAGTGAGGCGATTTTGGAAAGTATCGAAAATAGTAACAAAGAAGATAAAGAAATAACTGAAACAAGTGGAGTAGATGATGGTACAGATGACCTACTAATGGATGCAATCCAAACAGTTGTAGAAACAGGACAAGCTTCAACATCATTTATTCAAAGAAGATTTAAAGTAGGATATGCAAGAGCAGGAAGAATTATAGACCAAATGGAGGAAAGAGGAGTGATTTCAGGATATGAAAGAAACAAACCAAGAGAAGTCCTTATGACTTTAGAAAAACTGGCTGAATTAAAAATGGGAAAAAATGAAACAGAAGCAAGACAAGAGTAAAAAAGAAAGGAGTGTTAATTTGCAAACGAAAAAAGAAACTCTAATCAACAAAATTGTAAAAAAAGATTTTAATAATGAGTTAGAAAGTATTTTAGAGCAAAAAGCATTTGAAGAAAATGTTAAAAGTACACTCCTTAACATTTTATATAAAATAGAAGTAGCGTACAAAGATATTGAAACTGTAAAGCAAGATATTTTTTCGAAAGAAGAATATATTGAAAAATTCATATGGACAATACAACAACAATGTAAATCAATAAAAATAATTAGCATGAATTCAGAAAATTCACGAATTCCAGAGCATGGAACATTTTTTATTGATAGCAAAAACAAAGAACTAGAATGTTATCCAATTGAACGAAAAATGTTATACGCTATTTGGAAAATGGGAAAAAAAGAGCGTATCATTAAAAGCAATTACTTTTTTATTGATACAGCTCTTTCTGACTTTTTAAATGTAGGAAATACCATAGATTTAGTAGAGCCATTAAGAGATTTTAATGGCTATTCTTGGACTACATTATTTACAGAAATTGAAAGCATAGCACATTGCCTAATTTATCAAAATTTACGCATGCTAGTAGGAAATAAGTTCTTAAATAATTGGATATCAAACCAAGAAGCAATCATTGACTATTATGATTTATTTAAAGAAAAGCTAAAAGAAGAATATGGACCAAAATTAGCAGATAAAATTATAAACACATTAATAACAATTGCAATATTATCAGAACAAAAATTTAATCCAGAAAAAATGCATATATATATCAAAGATAAGGAGAGAATTGACTTAGAACTAAAAAATATGCAAGACAAACAAAAATACACAGAGACAATAACCAAAGAAAAATTACAATTAACTAAAAAGATTAAAGATATTGATAAAATTTTAAATGATAAAGAACTATTAAAAAACGAATATATAAAAAGAAATGAAAATGTAGCATTAGAGAATAAGATATTCAGTATGCGTGTATTATCAGATATTATGATAAGAGAAAGAGAAGAATTATACCAAAGAATACAAAACTTAAACTATAACTTAAATCCAAAAAATTTTGTAAAACATAAAAAAGACTTAGAAGAACAATATCAATATTTAGAATTATTAGATGTTAAAGATTTGGAACAAGAAATACGGAAATAATTTGATAAAATTCCAAAAAATTTTTTTAACATGTTTTTCAATGCAAATAGAGGAGGCAAAAACAAAGCAAGAAATAATTTCTTTGATATATCAAATGAGATACTATTTGTTATTGCCAATAAATCGCGAAAAACAAATATCTGAAGAAGTACCTCAAAAATGGTTAAAACCTGTAGTAGAAAAATTATTAGATAAAGCAGAAGAGTTAAAAATAATTCAAAAAATAAGTAATAATGAAGAAATAAGATGTAATATTTGGAAATATATTTTTACGATAAGAGCAATAAAGTTAGAGGATTTATCAATAAAATTAACAAAAGATAAAGAAAAATATAGTTTACAAATTTTTGATGAAAACATTTTTGAAGAAAAAGTAACATTGACAAATATCCAAGATAAAATAGACTTAAAATTAAATAAAAAGATAAAAATTTTTGAATAGCTAGGAGGAAAAATAATGAAAATTACTTTTTTAGGAGCAACAGAAACTGTCACAGGCTCAAATTTTTTAGTAGAAGCAGCTGGTAAAAAATTCTTAGTAGATTGTGGATTATGGCAAGGGAGAGCAGAATATGAAGACTTAAATTTTCAAGAATTTGAATTTGACCCAAAAGAAATTGACTTTATGCTATTAACACATGCACACATTGACCATTCAGGAAGAATACCAAAACTATATAATGAAGGATTTAGAAATAAAATATATGCACACAAAGCAACATGTGATTTATGTGCATTGATGTTACCAGATAGTGGACATATTCAAGAAATGGAAAGTGAATGGAAAAATAGAAAAAGAATGCGTAAAGGAGAAGAACCAAGAGCCCCAATTTATACAGCAGAAGATGCAGTAAAATCACTAGAAATTTTCGAACCTGTTAAATATGACGAAATCATTGATATAACTGAAAACATACATGTACGTTTTAATGATGCAGGCCATATGTTAGGCTCAAGTATTATTGAACTATGGGTTGACGAAGAGGGAAAAACAACAAAGACAGTCTTTACAGGAGATTTAGGAAATAATGATATACCATTACTAAGCTCACCAACCATGATAGATAATGCAGATTATTTAATAATGGAATCAACATATGGAAGTAGATTGCATATTCGTAATGACGAAAAGGCAGAATTATTCTTAAAAATTGTATCAGAAACATTAGATAAACAAGGTACAGTTGTAATTCCTTCATTTGCAGTTGGTAGAACACAAGAAATTTTGTATGAAATAAATAAATTAAAAGATATAAGAAAAGACGAAGAATTCCAAAGACAATATCAAACATTGATGAAGGCACCAGTTTTTGTAGATAGTCCTTTGGCAATATCTGCAACAGAAGTATTTAGAGAAAATATGGATTTATTTGATGAAGAAACTCAAGCTGAAATGCAAAAAGGGGATAATCCACTAGAATTTCCAGGATTAAAATTTACAATGACAACAGAAGAATCAAAAGCATTAAATGAAGACCCTAAGCCTTGTATTATTATTTCAGCAAGTGGTATGTGTGAAGTTGGTAGAATAAAACATCACTTAAAACATAATTTATGGAATCCAAATAGCACAATCTTATTTGTTGGATATCAGGCACCAGGAACACTAGGATATAATATTGTAAATGGAGCAAAAAGTGTAAAAATTTTTGGAGAAGAAATAGCAGTAAATGCCCGAATTGAATACATTGAAGGATATTCTGGTCATGCAGACCAAGAAGGACTAATGAATTTTATATATTCATTTATAGAAAAACCAAAACATATCTTTTTAGTTCATGGAGAAGATGAAGCTAAAAATGTATTAAAACAAAAAATAGAAGAGGAAACTAATCTTCCAATAACTATTCCTGAATTTGGCGAAACATTTGAATTAGCAGAAGAAGTAAAAATGACAGACAAGATAGAAAGAAGAATGCCACAAATGAGCTTAAAACGCGAAGTAATGAACAGATTAGAAAAACTAAAAGACGAAATCAAAGACATGGAAAACTATGTGCGTGAAGATATGATAAACAAAGAAATTAAAGATGAGGATGTATTTAGAATTAACGAAAAAATGAAGGACTTAGAAAAACAAATTTTAAATGTAATAGAGGGATAAAAATGGAAAATAAATACTTAAACGAAGCAATTATTGGAAATAGAAATATGTTAGCAACATACACAGAAAAAGGAGAATTACAAAGACTATACTTTCCTTGTAAAGACCAAAAGCAATATATTAACTTTTTTCATACAGGAGTTAAAGTAAATAATTCTGATGTAATTTATTTACATGATGATGTAAATAATGTGTATAAACAATATTATGATACAGATACAAATATATTAAATACAGAAATCATAAACACATATTTTAACTTAAAAATGTTACAAACAGACTTTATTTTAATGAAAGAAAATATATTAGTAAAAAAATATATTTTTATGAATGAGGCCAAGATTGATTTAGATATTCAATTTTATATTCACACAGGTCTTGTTACAGATAATAACAATATGATGAGTTGCAAAATGGTAGATGGTGGAATGTTACAATATGCACATGATTATATAATAGCAACATTTGCAAAAGGATATAAAACAATAAAACATCAAATCCATAATATCCGGAGACAATATAAAAAGAGGAGAAATTTATGACAAAGACTATATAGGTATGTCACCAGAAGGAAGCATATGCTATGATATTGGAGTTTTGAAACAAGGACAAAAGAAAGAAATATATATTCTTTGCACTGTTGGAGAAAACACAAATGTATCCAAAATGGAGGACGAAATTGACAGAATAAAGAGAATAGATTATGCAAAGGAATATAATAATGTAAAAGCATATTGGAGAAAATATTTAAAAGACCATAATGGCTTAAATTTAAAAGAAGCAAAGAATCCATATGAAGAAAAAGCATTTGAAATATATAGAAGAAGTATTTTATTATTCCCATTATTAACTAACCAAGAAACAGGTGGAATAATAGCATCACCAGAAGTAGACGAAAATTTTACACAATGTGGTAGATATGCATATTGTTGGCCAAGAGATGCAGTATTCATTACAAAAGCAATGGATATTTTAAAAATGGAAAAAGAAACAGAAAAATTTTATAAAATTTTCTGCAAAAAAACACAAAGCAAAAATGGTATGTGGGAGCAACGTTTTTATACAGATGGAAAATTAGCACCATGCTGGGGATACCAAGTAGACGAAACAGCAAGTGTAGTATATGGTGTATATGAACATTATCTAGTAACAAAAAATGAAAAATTTTTAAAAGAATTATTACCTATGTGTGAAAGAGCAATAGATTTCTTAAAAAGATATGTGCAAGACTGGATAGAAAAAGAACCAGAAACAGAGCATAAATATCATATAAGTTATGACTTATGGGAAATGTGTGAAGGAATTCATTTTTATTCTTTAGCAAGCATTTTTGCAGCATTTGAAACCATATTACAAATATATCGTATTTTAGGAAAAAATGTATCAGACTTTGAATATAATCGTTTAAAAGAAGAAAAAATAGAGAAAAACAAAAGAGAAATAGAAAGACAATTAAATGTTATAAAACAATATATGAATAATAACTTATATGATAATGAAAAGAAATGTTATGTAAGAAATCCAGAAGATAAAAAAATGGATATAAGCTTATTAGGTGCAGTAATACCATTCCATGTATTTAAACCAAAAGAAAAGAAAATACAAAATACTGTAGAAAGAATAAATATGTCATTAAGAACATATACTGGAGGATACCAAAGGTTTGAACAAGACCATTATAGAAATGGAAACCTATGGCCAATAGCTAATCTTTGGATGGCGTTATATTACTTAGAATCAGGAGAAAAGAGAAAGGCAAGAGAAGCATTCGAATTTGTAATAAAAACAGCAGGAAAACATAGCTTTTTAGGAGAACAAATTGATAATAGTACAATGAAACCAGATTGGGTAATAGGACTTGGATGGTCACATGCAATGTTTGTTATTGTATTAGAAAAATTATTGAGAAAATGATAATAAAAAATTAAAAAGAATACTTGCAAAGTATTCTTTTTTGATATAGAATGGTATTGCCTAAAGAAATTTGGGTAAAATATACATAGCCTAAAAGGCAAGGATGAGGAGGATTTAAAATGTCAATAAAATTAGGAATCAATGGATTTGGAAGAATTGGAAATTTATCATTTCAAGCAGCTTTAGAAAAAGAAGGAGTTGAAGTAGTAGCAATAAATGACCCATTTATTACAGCAGACTATATGGCATATATGACAAAATTTGATACAGTACACGGAAAATTTGCAGGAGAAGTATATGAAAAGGACGGAATTTTAGTTGCAAATGGAAAAGAAATAAAAGTATATAATGAAATGGACCCACACAATATACCATGGGGTGAATTAGGAGTAGAATATGTATTAGAATGTTCAGGAGTATTTACTACTTTAGAAAAGGCTCAAGCACATATTGACGCAGGAGCAAAACAAGTTATAATTAGTGCACCATCAAAAGATGCTCCAATGTTTGTTATGGGAGTAAATAATACAGAATATAAACCAGAAATGAATATTGTATCAAATGCATCATGCACAACAAACTGTTTAGCACCTTTAGCAAAAGTTATAAATGATAACTTTGGAATTAAAGAAGGTTTAATGACAACAGTACACAGTACAACAGCAACACAAAAAACAGTAGATGGAGCATCTAAAAAAGATTGGAGAGGTGGAAGAGCAGCAGCAGCTAATATTATACCATCTTCAACAGGAGCAGCAAAAGCAGTAGGAAAAGTTATACCATCATTAAATGGAAAATTAACAGGAATGGCATTTAGAGTTCCAACAGTTGATGTATCAGTTGTAGACCTAACATGTAATTTAGAGAAACCAACAACATATGAAGAAATCTGTGCAGTAATGAAAAAAGCATCAGAAAATGAAATGAAAGGAATTATTGAATACACAGACGAGGCAGTTGTATCTTCAGACTTTATCCATGATAGCCATACATCTATATTTGATGCAACAGCAGGAATAATGTTAACAGATACATTTGTAAAATTAGTAGCATGGTATGATAATGAATGGGGATATTCAAATAAATTAGTAGACCTAGCTTGTTATATTGCAAGCCAAAAATAAAACATAAATAATATTGAAAAGAGATGGGTAAAACTATCTCTTTTTTGATATTAAAAGAGTAAGCTAAAAAAAGAATTAATATGAAAAATGGAAAATAAAAAAGATAAATCAAAATTTTACTACAGAATAAAATTTGACATATAATGTCCAAAAATGATATATATTTTATAATGGATAAAAAATGACAAAAAGAACATACTAAGAAAGATAGGAGTGAAATTTATAATGGAACAAATGACAATAGAAGAATTAGAAAAAAAATTAAGTCAATTGGAAAATGAAACTATTATGTTTGATTTAACAGGACTAGTATCAACTGAAATAAAAATAGAACATGCAAAAACCATAATTACACAAGAAGATATTACAATAATAAATCAACATAATGAAAACGAAAAAATAATCCTTAATAAATATCAAATAATGAAAATTGTAAAAGGGGAAGAAGAGTGTTTCTTAGTTAAATTTGATGACCTGCAAATGGTCAGAATTTGCAGGTATCAAGAAATAGATATATAATTTATTTTAAACTATTTGAAATATTCATGCATAAATCAATAAATAAAGCATGATTCTTTTGAGGAATACCTTTTAGAAGTTCAACAAATGTTTTATCTGCATTTTTTGCTGTAATTCCAAAAATAAGATAATCTAAACTACATTTTAGCACATTTGATATTCTACAAACTGTAGATAAACTAGGAATACTATAACCTCTTTCAATTTCACTAATATAAGATGGACAAACATCAATCAATTCTGATAATTTTTCTTGAGTAATCCCAATTTCTTTTCTTTTGATTTTTATCCTTTTGCCAATTTCAATATAATTTAACTCATCCATTTTATCACCTCATTCTACAAAATATTTTATAATGAAAGTAAGAGAAATAAAACAAACTAAAACTATTGAATTAAAACTAATAGTGAATAAAATAATTTATAAATAACCAAACGAAAATATTGACAAAAAATGTATCAATAGTATAGAATAAACATATAAAATTCAGAAAAAAGAAGGAATGAAATATGCAAAAGAAAATCAAAAAAGAAAATGGCTCAGTAACTGTTTTAGTGCTATCAAGCATTTTTGTTATCTTGATAATTATTGTTAGCATATATGTAGCTTCAAGTAACCGAAGCAGAACAGATAAAGAGGCATTTAGAAAAATTCAAGAAGCTTATGATATGAATGAAGAAGAAATGCAAGAACTTTATGATAGAATAACAAATGGACAAATAGAAAGAGTAAATCCACCTGAAATATTAGATGGTATGAAAAAAATAATGTTTACAGAGCCAACAGATACAGAAAAAGGAGAAGTAGTAAGAGAAGGCGAAGCAGACTTTGATAACAATGCATGGTATTCTTATAAAAAAGGAAAATGGGCAAATGCACAAACAAAAGATGGAAGTATGTGGGTATGGATACCAAGGTTTGCATATAAAATAGAAGAAAAACCAGAATACAATGAGGATGTTACAAATACAGGAGGAAGTATTAAAATTAAATTTTTAATAGGTGATACTGACGAATATTATGACGACGATGGAAGTATAAAAACAGCACAAAGAGAAAATACTGACAATTCAAAATATACAGTTCATCCAGCATTTACAGAAGAAACAGATGACGATTATACAAATGGTGGAGGAGATACAGAATTAACAGGAATATGGGTAGCAAAATTTGAAGCTGGATATGCTGGAGGAAATAATAATGCACCTATAAAAGATAGTGGGCAAGAATATAGTAAATCAACAATGACATTAGGCCAAACAGAAATAACTGAAGAAGATAACAATTCAGCAAGAAATTGGTTAGATGGGGTATATGGAGAAAGTAAAACTAGCATAAAATATCCAACATTTCAGGGTGTAACGTATGGAATGAACTACATCAATACTGATGATGCATATTTCATTTCACAAGGACTAACAGAAGATGGAAATATTTATGGATTAACATCTGACACAGATAGTCATCTAATGAAAAATAGTGAATGGGGAGCAGTTGCATATTTAAGCCAAAGTGAATATGGTTCAAACAATGCAAATGTATATATCAATAATATTACATTAGATAGTGGAGGAAATGCTAGAACTTCTGACAAAGGTAAAACAGGTGTAGAAAGTGTATATGCAGTAACAGGTGTTACATCAAGTGCAAAAAATGGAATAGAAATAAAAGCAGATATTACAAATATAAATAATACAACAGGTAATACACCAAGTACAGAAGGTGTGTACACATGGAATCAAAGAACAGGACAAGAAGCAAGTTCAACAGGCACAATATATGGTATTTATGATTTAAATGGAGGCTTAGCTGAAAAAGTCGCAAGTTATGTTGCAAATAATAATGAATCATTATCAAAGAATGGAACTAATTTTGCTGGTGGCACAAGTTCTCAGTATGTAAAAGCATATAAAAGTGGAGAAAGCAGTGGACAAAGTAATTATTCAATAAACTCAAAAGTATATGGAGATGCAATTTCTGAAACATCAAAAGAAACAGGAAATTCTTCAAGTTGGTTTCAAGATGCTTCTATCTATCCACAAGGAGAAAAACCATTTTTTACTAGAGGAGGAAATTGGTCTGAAGAGGAAAGCGCAGGAATTTTTAACTATGAAAAAGATGATGGCTCAGGTGCATATAACTTAGGATTTAGAGCAGTTTTAGTGACAAAGTAAAAATGTATAAAAAACACCGAAGAATACTTGAAAAGTATTCTTTTTTGGTATAAAATAGTATTGCTAAAAGTATTTAGGAAATAATAAACATAAGGAGGAATAAATATGAATAAAAAAACTATAAAAGATGTTGATTTAAAAGGAAAGAAAGTATTTGTGAGATGTGATTTTAATGTACCAATGGATGAAAATCAAAATATCACAAATAATACTAGAATTGTTGCAGCATTACCAACAATTCAATATTTGTTAGAACAAAACTGTAAAATAATTTTATCATCACATTTAGGAAGACCAAAGGGAGAATTTAAACAAGAATTTTCTTTAAAACCAGTAGCTAAAGAACTATCAAAACTATTAGGAAAACCAGTTATAATGGCAGAAGACGTTATAGGTGAGGATGCAATGCAAAAAGCACAAAATTTAAAAGAAGGAGAAATTTTACTATTAGAAAATGTTAGATTTCATAATGAAGAAACAGAAAATGACCCAGAATTCTCTAAAAAATTAGCTTCTATGGCAGAACTTTTTGTAAATGATGCATTTGGAACAGCACATAGAGCACACAGTTCTACAACAGGAATAGCTGAATATCTTCCAGCAGTATCAGGATTTCTAATGGAAAAAGAAATACAATTTTTAGGTAATGCAATAGAAAATCCTGAAAGACCTTTCATAGCTATTTTAGGTGGAGCTAAAGTTTCAGATAAAATAGGAGTTATAGAGAACTTATTAGATAAAGTTGATACCTTACTAATTGGAGGAGGAATGGCATATACATTTATTAAAGCACAAGGATATGAGGTTGGGAATTCAATTTGTGAATTAGATAAACTAGAATTAGCAAATCACTTAATAGAAAAAGCAAAAGAAAAAGGAGTAAAATTATTATTACCAATAGATACAAAAATTGCTAAAGAAGCAACTGAGGATACTGAAAGTAAAACAGTTAAATGCACAGAAATTCCAGCAGACTGGGAAGGATTTGATGTAGGAGAAGAAACAATAGAAAAATTTAAAGAAGAAATAAAAAAAGCAAAAACAATAGTATGGAATGGACCATTAGGATTATTTGAAGTTAATCAATTTGCAATAGGAACAAATGAAATAGCAAAAGCTGTTGCAGAAGCAGATGCTACAACAATTGTCGGTGGAGGAGATTCGATATCTGCTATAAAAAAGGCAGGAGTACAAGATAAAATAACACATATTTCTACTGGTGGTGGAGCATCACTAGAATTTTTAGAAGGAAAGAAATTACCAGGAATAGAAGCTTTGATGGATAAAAATTAAGGAGGTAAAAATGAGGAGAAAAGTTATTGCAGGAAACTGGAAAATGAATAAACTACCAAATGAAGCAATACAATTTATTGAAGAATTAACACCACTTGTAAAAGATACTGAAAATGAAGTAATACTATGTGTACCATATACTGATTTATTCTATAGTTTACTTACAGCACAAAATACAAATATAAAAATAGGTGCACAAAATATGCATTTTGAAGAAAAAGGAGCATACACAGGAGAAGTATCACCAAATATGTTAAAATCAATTGGAGTACAATATGTTATAATAGGACATTCAGAAAGAAGACAATATTTTAACGAAACAGATGAAAGTGTAAATAAAAAAGTAAAAGCAGCACTTACCAATGGATTAAAACCAATTGTATGTGTAGGAGAAACTTTAGAACAACGAGAAACAGGCAAGGCAGAAGAAATTATTACAACACAAACTGCTCTTGCTTTAGATGGATTGACAAATGAACAAATTAAAGATATAATAATTGCTTATGAGCCAATTTGGGCAATTGGAACAGGAAAGACTGCTACAAGTGAAGATGCAAATTGTTCAATAAAAGCGATTCGTAACAAAATTTGTCAAATATATGGACAAAATGTATCAGAAAGCATTATAATACAGTATGGTGGTAGTGTTAAATCTACAAATTGCCAAGAACTATTTACTATGTCAGATATTGACGGGGGACTTGTTGGAGGAGCAAGCTTAGATGCAGAAGAATTTTCTAAAATCGTCAATTACAATAAATAGCTTAAGTATAAAGAAGGATGGTTGATATGAAAGATAAAGTAACAATGCTAATGATATTAGATGGATTTGGAGATAATCCACATAAAGATGGAAATGCAATTAAACTTGCCAAAACACCTAATATTGATAAACTAATGAAAAAATATCCACATACAGATATATTTACAAGTGGTTTACATGTTGGATTACCAGAAGGACAAATGGGAAATTCAGAAGTAGGACATACAAATATAGGAGCAGGAAGAATTGTATATCAAGAATTAACAAGAATTACAAAATCAATTGAAGAAGGAGAATTTTTTACAAATCAAGAATTTATCAATGCAATAGATAATTGTAAGAAAAATAATTCTAAACTTCACATTCTAGGACTAGTATCTGATGGAGGAGTACACAGCCATATTCGCCATTTATATGGTTTATTAGAAATGGCAAAAAGAAGAGATTTTGAAGATGTATATATTCATTGCTTTTTAGATGGAAGAGATACACCACCAGCATCAGGAGAGAGCTATATTATGCAATTACAAGATAAAATGAAAGAAAAAGAAATTGGAAAAATTGCTACAATTTCAGGAAGATTTTATGCAATGGATAGAGATAAAAGATGGCAAAGGATTCAAAAATGTTATGATGCAATGGTAAATGGAGAAGGAATTAAAGCAACATCTCCAATTAAAGCAATAGAAGATTCTTATCAAAAAGAAGTATTTGACGAATTTATTGAGCCAACAGTTATATGTAATGGTGAAACACCAGTAGCAACTATTGAAGATGGAGACTCTGTAATTTTCTTTAATTTTAGACCAGATAGAGCAAGAGAAATTACAAGAGCAATTGTTGATAAAGATTTTAAAGAATTTGAAACAAAACCACTAAACTTATACTATGTATGTTTCACAAACTATGATGAAACAATGCCAAATGTTAAAATTGCAAAAAAGAATTATTAGAAAATACATTTGGTGAGATTGTAAGTAAAAATAATCTAACACAATTAAGAATTGCAGAAACAGAAAAATATGCACATGTTACATTTTTCTTTAATGGTGGAGAAGAGAAACAATACAAAGGTGAAGACAGGATATTAGTTCCATCACCAAAAGTAGAAACATATGATTTAAAACCAGAGATGAGTGCATATGAGGTAACAGATAAAGTAGTAGAAGCATTAAAAAATGATAAATATGATGTTGTAATACTTAACTTTGCAAATACTGATATGGTAGGACATACAGGAAGTTTAGAAGCAGCAATTAAGGCAGTAGAAGCAGTTGACGAATGTGTTGGAAAAATTGTTGAAATAATTGAAGAGAAAAAAGGAAATTTAATTATAACAGCAGACCATGGAAATGCAGAGCAAATGATTGACTATACAACTGGAGAACCACATACAGCACATACAACAAATCCAGTTCCAATAATATTAGTAACAGATAATAAAGAATATAAACTAAAAGAAAATGGAAAATTAGCAGATTTAGCACCAACAATGTTAGACTTAATGGGCATAAAGAAACCAAAAGAAATGACAGGTGAAAGTTTGTTAGAAAAATAAAAATAGAAGAGGTAATTATGTTAAAACATACACAAAAAATAAAAGAATTGTATGAAGACATTCAAAAAACCATCTTTTATATGATACCTGAAAAATGGGAAAGTCTTTATCTATATTCTTCTGTTGTTGAAGAAAATGAGAACAAAGAGGCTGGTGAATTATTTTTCTACTATGTTCCAAAAGGAATATTGAGAAAAAAGCCAGTCAATGTTTATGAAATACCTTCAAAATTTAATATTGACGAAGCAGAATATTTAAAATTAGTTGAAGTATTATATTCAAAGATTAAATTGCTAAGACAGGAATTCAAAAAATTGGAATTAGGAGAAACTTGGAGTAATTTAACATTGATAATAGATAATTCACGTTTCTTAGTAGAATATAATTATGAAGATTTAAAGCAATCACCACTATCGAGTTATGAAAGACATGTAATATGGAGATGTAAATATTTAGGTATAACACTAGACCAATTAACAAAAGAAGAAAAAGAAATCTTGAAAAGATATGCAACAGGACCTAAGATTTTAGTTAGAACAGAAAGATATAATGCAGGTATTTATATAAAAGACATTGAAAATACAGTAGATTATGATACTCAAAAATTACAAAATTAGTTATTTATTTTAGGAAGTAATTCCTATAAATATGAATTTATTCCAGTTCATAAATAGAAAGGAGCAAAAAAAATGATTTATTCAAAAGAATTAGAAGAAATGTGTAAAGTAGCAAAGGGAGTAGAACATGGACCAGCACCAATTCCAGAAGAAGGAAAATGGGTGAAAGCAAAAGAAATTAAAGACATATCAGGATTAACACATGGAATAGGTTGGTGTGCACCACAACAAGGAGCATGTAAATTAACATTAAATGTAAAAGATGGAGTAATCCAAGAAGCATTAGTGGAAACTATAGGATGTTCAGGAATGACACACTCAGCTGCAATGGCGGGAGAAATTTTAACAGGAAAAACAATTTTAGAAGCATTAAATACAGACTTGGTTTGTGACGCTATAAATACTGCAATGAGAGAATTATTCTTACAAATTGTATATGGAAGAACTCAAACAGCTTTTTCAGAAGGTGGATTACCAGTAGGAGCAGGACTTGAAGATTTAGGAAAAGGACATACAAGTCAAGTAGGAACAATATATTCAAGCTCATTAAAAGGACCAAGATACTTAAATCTAACAGAAGGATATATTGTAGAATTAGGATTAGATAAAGATGACCAGATTATAGGTTATAAATATGTACATTTAGGAAAAATGATGGAAAATATCAAAAAAGGAATAGATGCAATGGAAGCAATTGAAAAAGCTTCTGGTACATATGGTAGATTTGATGAAGCAGTTAAAAAGATAGACCCAAGGAAGGAGTAATCTATGAAAATATATTTTTCAGGTTCAATATATGGTGGGAGACAAAAATTACAAACTTATAAAATACTAGTGAAGGAATTACAAAAATATGGAGAAGTATTAGATTCAGAGGTAGCAGATTCACAAGTAATTGAAAAAGAAAATGATGTAACAGATGAAAGCATATTTAAAAAACTCGAACAAAAATTAAATCAAGCAGATATAATTTTTGCAGAACTAACAATACCTTCATTAGGGGTAGGATATGAACTAGGATATGCAGATAGTCATGATAAAAAAATAGTAGGTATTTATGACAAAACTGCTGTACAAAAAATAACTACGATGGTAAGAGGTAATAAAAGAATAAAAGTAATACCATATACAGATATTTATGAAATTATAGACAATTTAGGAAATATATTAGAAAATTTTTAGGAGGTAAGAAAATGGCAGTAACATTTGAAAGTTATGAAAGAAGAATAGACCAAATAAAACCAGTAATGGAAAAATACGGAATAAAA
>CANQOU010000002.1 GCA_947625565.1 uncultured Clostridia bacterium | reverse complement strand
TATTGACCTTTTATTGATTTTACTCCATTTGCTGTGCAATAAATTGGTGTATTTTCTGGCATTTCACGCATCAACTCAACTAATGCTCCTGAATGGTCTATTTCTCCATGTAATGCAATAATAGCATCTATTTTTGTTAAATCTATTTCTTCTTTTAAATTTTTGACAAATTCCTTGTCATATGGTAACCATGCGGTATCAATTAAAACAGTTTTTTTATCTCTTACTAAATAGCTGTTATATGAGGAACCATTTACTGTTGTAAACTCGTCTCCATGAAATTTCTTTAATTCCCAATCTGTTTTTCCAACCCAAGTCACTTTATTAGTTATTTTTCTTGACATATTTTACTCCTCCTTTGATTTCTTCACTATTATATCATTTTTTTATTAGTTTGACAATTACTTTTTTATGACAAATTGTGCTAAAACTCTTCCTATTTTTTTCATTTTATGATAAAATAGCTTCAAAGATTTCGATAATGAAAAATTAAGGAGGAATTTTTATGGAATTTAATAAATGTGCAAGATGTGGAAATTTTTATTTATCAGAAGGAAATGTTTGTCCTAAATGCAAAGTAAAAGATAATTTAGAATTTTCTACATTCAAAAATTATATTCAAGAAAATGGTTTAGATGGTGGTGTACATACTATTTCTGGAAAAACTGGAATTTCTGTAAAAAACATTAATCGTTTTTTAGGATATGAAGGTATTGGAGAATATTCTGATAAATTAGGAAATATATCATTAAAGTCAGGAAAGATTGATGTTTAGAAAGAAGGAATGAAAATGAAAGATGCATTAGATGTACTACAAGAGCGTGGATATATAGAACAACTTACACATCCTAAAGAAATGAAGGAACTTTTTAACAGTGGTAAATCAATCCCATTTTATGTTGGTATTGACCCTACTGCCGATAGCTTACACGTTGGACATTTTATTTCTTTAATGGTTGCTAGTCACATGCAAAAATGTGGTCATAAGCCAATTATTTTAGTTGGTGGTGGTACTGCTTCTATTGGTGATCCTTCTGGAAAAACAGATATGCGTAAAATGTTATCAAGAGAAGAAATTGATAAAAATGTAGAAAGTCTAAAAAAGCAAATTGGCAAGTTTGTAACTTTCGAAGGTGATACTGGCGCAATTATTGTTAATAACGCTGATTGGCTTTTAGATTTAAATTATATTGATTTTATGCGTGAAATTGGAAGTTTATTTTCTATCAATCGTATGCTTGCTGCTGAATGTTATAAACAACGTTTAGAAACTGGACTAACATTTTTCGAATTAGGATATATGTTAATGCAGTCTTATGATTTCTTACATTTATATAATACTTATGGATGTAAATTGCAAATTGGTGGTAATGACCAATGGTCTAACATTATTGGTGGTGTTGAATTGATTCGTAAAATTGGCAAAGACGATTCCTTTGGTCTTACTTTTAAATTGCTTACAACAAAAGAAGGCAAAAAAATGGGAAAAACTGAAAAAGGTGCTTTATGGCTAGATGCTAATCGTGTTTCACCTTATGAATTTTATCAATATTGGAGAAATATTGAAGATGAAAGTGTAGAAACTGTTTTATCATTATTAACATTTTTACCAATGGAAGAGGTAAAACGCCTTAGTAGTTTTAAAGATGAGCAAATAAATGAAGCTAAAAAAATTGCTGCTTTTGAAATTACTAAATTAGTACATGGTGAAGCAGAAGCTAAAAAGGCAGAAGAAGCTACAAATGCTTTATTTAATGGTCAAGGCTCTATTGAAAATATGCCATCAACAAAATTAGATGCTGTAAATATTTCTTTAGTTGATGCACTTGTACTAACAGGAATTGCTCCTTCAAAAGGTCAAGCAAGAACTTTAATTACTCAAAATGCAGTAAGTATCAATGATGGAAAAATAACAGATTGCAATTATATTCTTTCTAAAAATGATTTTTCAAATGGATATGCAATTTTGAAAAAAGGAAAAAAGATTTTTCATAAATTAGAAATTTAATTTTAAGAATGCTTAATTGCATTCTTTTTTTATCTGCTTTTTTCAACAATCTCTACAATATCTGATATATATTCTCCTATAACTGGTATATTTAATGTAACTATTCTTTGCATAATGAAAACAAGAATTGCAGTTATAACTGTTACACCTATTCCAATGCCAATTCCTCTAAATATACCAGAAATCAGATTCCTTTTAATCATTTCTTTTTTATTTCCTAATATATATGAAAGCTCTTGAATATTGTTTTTTTGTAATGTATCATTTAATCTCAAAATTTGCTTTTCTAGTAAATTATATTTCTCCTTTTTTATAAACATAAAATCCACTCCATTATATTTAAGATGGATTTTAATTATTTTTTTATACATATTTTAAAAAGAAAAAGGGCAATACATAATTATATGCCCCTTTTCTTTGATTTTACTTTTTTACTGTATCGTTTTCCATCTAATTAGAACATTTCTTCCAGTAACTTCACATTCGATAAACGGATTATCGATATAATACTCTTCAATATTAATAACGAAGTAATTATACGCATATGGCCCTTCTTTATAGATCTTACGAAGTATTTCAGTAATTTCATTTTTTATTGATATATCTTCATATTTAGAAATTTGTTGAAGTTGTTTTTCGTCTGCTCTGTCAAGAACAATAGTTATTGCATCATAATTGTTTGTTAAGAATAATTTTTGATCGAATTTTATTCCACAAACAATTAGATTGTTCTCTGCTGCTCTTTCACTTAACCTTAAGAAATACTCCTCCAACGGTTTCATTTTCTCATCAAGTTCTTTTCTTCTTTGTTCCTCTTCTCTCCTTCTTTTTTCTTTCTCCTGCCTTTTTCTTTCTTTTTTTACTTCCTCTTGCTTGATAAGCAATTTCTCCATCCGTTCATTCAAATTCATTTTTGCCCTCCTGTTTTTTTTGGAAAACTTGTTAATAGTTTACATTTATATTATATCATTTTTAGCATATTATGTCAATTTGTTAAAACATAAAAAGCAATACATATTGCTATGTATTGCTTTTATTAAAATTATGGTATGCTATTTAATTTTTCTTCTCCTGATGTGTTCTCTATAGTGTTATCTATCTCATTACTTTCTTGCTCTTTTCCTTGTTCCTTTTCCTCTTTTTTATCTTCTTGTGCTTTTAATGTTTCTAGTGATTTAATTAAGTCTTGTAGTCTTTTAATATCTTTTCCCACCATTTCCCAGTCGTCATTCTTATTAGATTCAATTAGATTATTGTTTGCTTTAATAATTGATTCAATAAGTCCTTCAATATCTTCTGTGTTTTCAATTTCAATATCAACAGCATATGTAGATAATAAGTTTGATAAAGCTTTTTCTAAATCATCTCCTATTGCTACCTTATTTCCAGAAGATACTATAATTTTCTTTAATAAAGGAATTTGAGATTCATTTAATTTAGTTTGATAAATTGGTTCTACATATAGTATTGTATTTTTTAATGGTAAGACAATCATATTTTTGGTAACTCTAGTTCCTGTAGTATTTAAAGCTTCAATTTCTTTAGATATTGCTTCATCTTGTTCAATTTGTTCTTCTAGTTGCATTGGCCCTACAACATTACTGTCTTCTAAAAATTTGTATAGATGTAAACTATTTTTTCCATTTTCTGAAGTTCCGACTAAATATGAAATTACATTTTGTTTTTCTCTTGGTGTATAAATTTGAATTAGTCCGATTTTTTCCTTATCATCTACATTTACCATTGTATAATATGGTTCTAAAATTCCTCCTGAGCTTTGAGAAATTCTTGAATTGTTGTATTTTGCAAAATCCCATATATCATCTGCTCTGTATAAAATATCTGGTTTTGTATTATGATATGATTTTATAATTTCAGCTTGAACTTTATATAAATATTTTGGATATGTTAAATGCTCCAAAATATCTTTTGGTATTTCTTCCTTGAATAGTCCTTGATATAGTGTATTATATGCCATAATAATAGGGTCTGTTTTGTCTGTTATATAATATGTAATTGTTCCATCAAAAGCATCAATTAAAACCTTTACAGAATTTCTTATATAATTGATTTTCTGCTTTTTATTATTATATTCTATTGTTGTATATTGAGAATATGGATAATTATCAGATATGGTATATGCATCTAATACCCATACAATTTTCCCATCATTTGTTACGACAGTGTATGGCTTTTCGTCATATAGCAAATATGGCATCGCTTTTTGAGCTCTTTTTATTATATTTCTGTTCACTAGTATTTTGCTTTCTTCTGTTATTTCTCCTGAAAATGCTAAGTTAATATCTCCTTTTGATATAGCTAATATAAGTCTATCTAAATAATTTAGTTTTAGTCCTGCTTTTCCGTTATAATTAGAGCTGTATTCCTTTCCAGTTGCATCTGTGTAATCATATTCTTTTCTATCTTTAGCATTTGTTGCAACTAAGTCATTTGTCTCTAATCCAAAATATATTCTTTGTTCTTCTGTTCCAAGTTTATCATCATTGCCTTCTATTTCTTTTTGTAAATAAGTAATTTCTCCATTTTCTGTTACTTCTGTTGCAGATGTTACAATTTGCCCTATTCCATGTGTATATTCATATGTTTTATTACCATATGTCCTTCCTGAATTAACAATTTCGCGTGGTGATACATATACAAGTTTGTTATTTTCTCCAATTTTATACATTGCTAAATTAGCATTTCTATATGTATAATATCCTGTACCTGTTTGCTTTTCTTCTAATGTAGTTAAAACCGCTTCTTGTTTTACTAATGCTACATTTTTTATTAAATTTTGATTTTTGTTTACTTCAATATCTGTTATAGTCCCTGAATAAGATAAATTGCTCTCATCTACATCTATTCCATATGCATTTATTGTACTTTCTATATTATTAGAAATATATTGTTTTTCTTTATCAAGTTTATTTGCATTTACAAATATTAAATCAAAGCATACCATTACCACAAATAATCCTACTAGATATATTGGTATTGCAATTAAACTTTTTAATACTTTAGATGTATCTTTATTCTTAAAATATTTTACAGCTATGATAATTGAAACAACAATTACAATAGCAAAAATAGTATATCCCCATCTTTTTATAGTTACATCTGTATAACTAGCACCTGTCAATTCTAAATTATTATTAGCACCATCAAATCTTGTTGTTGCAGAATTCTCAATTGTTGTAATATTTCCAAATAAAATATTTTGAGTATTTAATATTGTTCCTATTCCTAATAAAACAGCTATAACAATGACATTTCTGAATAATTTTTTTATGAATTTGCTTTCTCTTAGCATCTCCCCATCAATTCCATCGAAATATCTATTGAATACAATAATATAATATAATCCCATATATATAGTTATACCAACAACTAATAAAAAGGCATATTGAATACAAGTTTCAATAAGTGGTTTTTGAAAAATGTAGTATCCTATATCTAAATGAAATATTGGCTCTGCTTTTCCAAATGATGCTTGACTTATATATAAAAGAATTTTTTGAGTTAATGTATTAGATACTATAATACTTGTTACAAGAGATATTATCAATGCTATAGATTTATTTAACAATTTAGGCATTTCTTTCTTTTCTTTGTCAAAAAACTCTTTTAGTCCTTTTTTTATTCCTCTGTTAGTAAAATATAATATTGTGTATAATAGCAAAAATATAATAAACATTATACTATATTTGACTTCACTGTTAAAGAAGAATTCTTGTACATATGCATTTCCTAATTCTTTGTATTCTAAATAATTTCCTCTTAAAAAGATACCACTTAGTATTGCAAAAATAAGTATGAATAGTATAACAAAAATTGTTCTTTGCTTTTTATACTTACCTTTATTCAATATGTTCACATCCTTTCATTATAGTTATATAATTGCTTTAACAAAATCATCTGCATTAAAAATTTCCATATCATCTATTTGTTCACCAATTCCTATAAATTTTATTGGAATTTGATTTTCTTCTACAATTCCTATAACTGCTCCACCCTTTGCTGTTCCATCTAATTTTGTAAGTATAATACCTGTAATATCAGCTTCCTTTTTAAATGCTTGTACTTGTGCTATCGCATTTTGTCCTGTTGCTCCATCTATAACAAGTAATACTTCTTTGTCTGCATCTGGCATTTCCTTGTTTATAACTTTTTGAATTTTATTTAATTCATCCATCAAATATTTTTTATTATGCAATCTTCCTGCAGTATCTACAATTAAAACATCTGCATTAGTTTCTTTTGTTTGTTTCATAGCATCATATACAACAGATGCTGGGTCAACACCTTCTTCTCTTTTAACAATTTTTGCGCCTGCTCTATTTGCCCAAATTTCTAATTGTTCCACTGCTGCTGCACGAAATGTATCTGCTGCTGCAACTACTACTTTTTTACCGTCTTTTGCAAGCCTATTGGCTATTTTTCCAATAGATGTTGTTTTTCCAACTCCATTAACACCTATGACTAAAATAACAGAAGGTTTAGTATTTAAGTGTAATTCTTTATCTTGAATGTCTAATATTTTTTTCATTTCTTCTCTTAATGCCATTTTTACTTCTTCAGCATCTTCTATTTTTTCTTTTTTCATTCTATCTCTTAAAGACGAAATAATTTTTGTAGATGTTTCTATACCAATATCAGATAAAATTAACATTTCTTCTAATTCGTCTAAAAATTCTTCATCTACTTTTCTAAAATTACTAAATACATTATTTATCTTATCATTAAAAGATTCCTTTGTTTTATTCAATCCAGATTTTAATTTATCAAAAAATCCCATAATTTCCTCCTTGCTTTTAATCGCCACCATTATATCATATTTTTAAATTCTTTTCAAATTATTGCCTAATTTTATCATTTTTGTGTTATACTATAAAAAGAAATGGAGTTGTATTCAAATGACAAATTTAAAAGAAGATGTAAATATTGAAAAATTATATGGTAAGCAAAGTTCTTTATCTAAAGAGGAATTTTTGAAATCATTTGATATTCGTGAAACAGGTTTGTCTTCACAAGAGGTTAATAACTTGATTCATCAATATGGTTTAAATGAAGTAAAACAAAATAAGCCAAAAAAATGGTATAACTATTTTTTAGAGAGTTTGTTTAGCCCTTTTAATAGTATTTTACTTGGAATTGCCTGTATTTTATTTTATACAGATGTATATCTAGCTGAAATTCCTAGTTATGCAAATATTATTGTAATTGCTATTTTAGTAATTTCTAGCACTCTTTTAGAATTCTTTGAAGAATATCATTCAAATAAGGCTGCTGAGAAATTAAAAGAATTAGTTGCTACTACAACTACTGTATTAAGAGACGGTCAAAAAGTACAAATTCCTATAAATCAAATTGTTTTAGGTGATATTGTAATCTTATCTGCTGGAAGTTTGGTTCCTGCTGACTTAAGAGTATTAGAAGCAAAAGATTTATATGTAGGACAGTCCTCTTTAACAGGAGAATCAGATGCAGTTAAAAAAGTAGTAAATACTGATGTTAAGCCAGAAGAATTAGATAGTATTTCCGATTTAGATAATATTTGTTTTATGGGGACAAATGTTATTAGTGGGTCTGCAAAATGTGTAGTTATAAAAACGGCAGATGACACGTATTTTGGAAAAGTAGCCCATACTATATCTACTTCTAAGCCAAAATCTGCATTCCAATCTGGAATTGAAAATATTAGTAAATTACTTATTCGTTTTATGCTAATTCTTATTCCTATTGTGTTTATTCTAAATGTAGCAAAACATAGCACTATAACAGCATTTACATTTGCAGTAGCAATTGCTATTTGTATCACACCACTTTTACTACCTGTTATTCTATCTTCTAGCCTTTCAAAAGGTGCTGTAAGAATGTCAAAAAAGAAAACTATAGTTAAAAAACTTGATGCTATCCAAAGTTTTGGTGCAATAAACATTTTATGTACAGATAAAACAGGAACACTTACAGAAGATAAGATTGTATTAGAAAAATATTTAGATATAAAAGGTGAAGAAGATTTTCGTATTTTAAAACATGCATTTTTGAACTCATATTTTCAAACAGGTTTAAGAGGAAATATTGATGAGGCAGTTGTTAATAGAGGATTGCAAAATGATATGCAACAATATGTTGAAAAATATAAATTAGTAGATGAAATTCCTTTTGATTTTTCACGTAGACGTTTGTCTGTTGTTGTAACTGATGGTAATAAAAAGCAGCTTATTACTAAAGGGGCTGTAGAAGAAATTTTAAATATTTGTACTATGGTAGATTATAAAGGTACAACATCTCCTATTACCAGAGAAATAAAAAATAATATTATACAAATTTCTAGAAAAATGAATCAAGATGGTTTAAGAGTTATAGCAGTTTGCCAAAAAAATGATATTCTTGATGTTTCTGATTTTAGTGTAGAAGATGAAAAAAATATGGTGCTTTTAGGTTTTATCGGATTTCTAGATCCTCCTAAGGAAAGTGCAAAATCTGCTATTGAAAAATTAAATGCTGCTGGTATTCGTGTTATGGTTCTAACTGGTGATAACCTTGAAATAACAAAATGTATTTGTAAAAAGGTTGGTATCAATTCTAATACTATTGTTGAAGGAAAAGAAATTGAAAAACTTAGCGATGCTGGTGTTTTAAGATTATTAAAAAAATGCAATATTTTTGTAAAGCTTTCACCTATTCAAAAAGCTAGAATTGTTAGAATTTTACACGAGTCTGATAATATTGTTGGATATATGGGTGATGGTATAAATGATGCTCCTTCTTTGACTAATTCAGATGTCGGAATTTCTGTTGATACAGCTGTTGATATTGCTAAAGAATCTGCCGATATTATTTTATTAGAAAAGGATTTGCACGTTCTATTAGATGGTGTAACAGAACGGAAGAAAAACTTTTGCTAACTTAATGAAATATATTAAACTTTCTACAAGTTTTAACTTTGGAGAAGTTGTTTCTGTTATTATTGCAAGTGTTATTTTACCATTTTTACCTGAAACTCCTATCCAACTATTAGTTGAGGGATTATTATATGATTTTGGTCAATTGACTTTACCGTTTGATAATGTTGATAATGATTATCTAAAAAAACCTAGAAAATTTAATATAAAAAGTTTAAAGAATTTTATGCTATTTATGGGACCACTTAGTTCACTATTTGACCTGATTGTATTTGCTATACTTTTATGTTTCTTTAAATTAAATGATGCTGCAACTTTCCAAACTATTTGGTTTTCTTATAGTATCGTTTCTAATTTACTGGGTATGCATATTATTAGAACTGCTAAATTACCTTTTATTGAAAGCAATGCACATAAATTTGTATATGCGTCTTCCTTCTTATTAGCAGTTATTGGTGTCATAATTCCATTTACATGGTTTGGAAATCTAATTGGTCTCGTACCAATTCCTTCTATATATTTACCAATCATTATACTAGTTCCAATTTTATATTGCTTCGTTGCACTTATTGCTAAGAAAATTTATATGAAAAAGTTTGGAGAATGGATTTAAATAAAAAGCTCTTAAGTTATTGCTTAAGGGCTTTCTTCTTTTATAATATATCTATAAGCATATTTATTTATGATAACATAAAAATAATTTTTTTTGTTTACTTCATATCTTATAATATTAGTTGTGCTTTGCTGAGCTATATCTACTAAATCTCCCATACTCAGAACATCTATTATTTCTAGTTTGTTTAAGTTTGGTTCATTTTTTACTGTCACAATAAATTCTCCATAATATTTTAATATTTTTTTAATATGGTTTATATATATATCTTCTGGTGTTTTTTCTTTTTGTGTTTTTATAATTGTTATTATGAAAATTATGATTGAAATAGCAATAAATATTCCACCTGTCATATACATTATAAGTTCCTTTACTTTAACTCCATCACTTTTAGGATTTATTTTTCCCTCTGTATTTGTATAGTTTTTATTGATTTGTGTTATATTGGTTGTTACTGGTATGTCTAATTCTACATTATCTTCTAGTTTTTGTGTTTCTAAATCATTCATTTTTATATCAATATAAACCTTTAAATTGACTTTTAAAACAGTATCTATTGTTATTCCATAAGTTCGTTCATATGAAGTTACTAAATTACTATATGTTTCATAATCAATTGCTATTTTTTTATTTATTGAAAATTTGTCAGTATTATTAGAATTTGTGTCGGTATTATCAAGAAGTTTAAATGTTCTATTCCATACTTGTTTATCTTTGTTATCTGTTGTATTTATATTTCCAACCAATTCTGCTGTTATCATATATGAATAATTCAAATTGGCTTTTTTATTTGCTTTAAAGTTATATTGGAAATCTATTAAAACATTGTTTATAGATTTTGAAGCATAATATCTGTCAGGTGGAAGTATTTTTTCTTCATAAAAGTCATTTGGTTTTAGTTCTACATTGTAATTAGCATCTTTTTTGGCTTCATATGAATATATTGGTGCTATATTTTGCTTTAATTCTAATCCTATTTGTATTAAAATAATTCCTAATATTAGTATTATTGCACATACTATTATTTTTACATTGCTAACTCTATTTTTATTAACTACTACACTTCTATATTTTCTTCTTTTTCTTGTCATACTTCCTCCTTAATACATTTCCCATTTTGCATCTTCATGCTGGAAATATTCATATAAGCAAACAGATGGAAAGCCTATATGCTTTATGTGAAAAATATATATTCCTTTTATTTGATTTGTTTCAACTAAATTGCTATCAGGTGTGTTATTACTATCTCCTTTAGTTTGATATTTTACATTATTATCTTGTTTTATTATATCTACGACTCTATGTGCAATATTTTGATTTTTAATTGAATAGATAATGATTGAATCTTTAGGGATTTTTTGTAATTCTTCTTCTGATAATTTTTTATATATAACAACATCATTTCGATTAAATGTAGGTTTCATACTGCTTGAAAGTATTGTTATAGGTTCATATTTGAATATACCTAACATAAAGAAAATCAGTAATACACAAAAAATTATTATTATACTATAAGCAATCTTTTCTAATACTATCAATGGTGTTCTTTTTCTTTCTATACTTCCTTCAATAAATCTTGCTTGGAATAACAAGAATATTACTAATACAGATATTATTTGAAAAGAACCTTTTGCAAACCAATTCATATCTGTTAATATTGGTAATAATAAAATTGATGTTTCATTTATAATTCTAAATGTCAATGTAAGAGAATAAGAACATTTTAGTGTTAGGTAGGTATATAACATACTAGATTCAATAAGCGGTACTACATTTCCACATATATATTCAAAAACGGCTTTCCTATCACAGAATAAATCTACAATTGTATGATAATCAAGTTCTGTTAGTAATATCATTAGTGTTACAAGTATTATAGCTTTTTTATTATTTTTGTTTGTCTTTATCATAATAGCTCTAGTTATTTCAATTCCTATAACTGGTATTATTTTTATAAATATATTTTTTATAATAACTAGTATATTATGATTATATGGGCTTTTAGAAAATCCAAGAACAAATCCTAGATAAAAGTTTATTAAAACATTTATAAATGAAATTATTAGCATATATTTAAAATATTTTTTATTTCTACTTAATCTTATTTGATATTTTCTTAATTCTTGTATAAAATATATTGACATACATCCCCAAAATATTGGATTTACTATATTGGCATAAATACTTGCTTTATATATCGATAAATTAACTGTTACAATCAAATATATTGCTATTATTATAAATATTGATTTATTCTTGTACATATTCTATAATTCCAGTTATTGTTTTAGTTTTTATTTCTGGCACTTCTGTCGTTTCTTGATTATATTTAAGTTTTACTAAAAAAGTAGATTCTTCTCCTGATTTTAAAGTACTCATAAGTGGTGTAGTTTCATAGCTAATTGCTTCTGAGCCTCCATCTTCTTCTTTAAAAAGTACATTATTTAATTTAGCATCAATTGTTCCAGCATTTGTAACTGTTATGGCATATGTTACTATATCACCTGGTTTTTTTAGCTTTGCATTAAATGTTGCAGTTGTATTTGTATATTGAGGATCTCCATCGTCACATCCTTCACTTATTTCTTGTGTCTCTATATTACTTATTTTTACATCCCATTCACCTGTGATTTCTGCTGTTCCATTTATATCGAAATGAGTTGCAAATGCTGAATATCCTACTGCCATTAGCAATATTACTATTACTAAAATTCCAATAACAATGTTTTTTTTATATTTCATTTTTGCTCCTCCTTTTTTTGTCTTCATATTCTATTATATGATTTTTCTTTTTAGTCTGTACCTATTGGAATTGTTGCTTTTTTTATTTATATATACATACAAAAAAAGCAATACATATTTGTACTGCTTTTTTTGTGATTAAAATTTTACTCTTTTAAGGATGGTACATATTCATCTTGGTCATTTACAGCATAATCAACTAAACAGTCATGGCAAGACTTAAATTTTTTGCATCGCCATGCAGAAGTCCACATTTCGTCTGCTGAAACACAAGCATTCATTTTCTCCCACTCCATTACCTTTTCAGCTGGAGTTATTTTCCCTCGAGAATGAATATCATTTATTTCTTCTTGTGTTAATGGTTTGAATTCAGGCGTTATGTATTCTTCTATTTGTTTTTTCTTCTTGATTAAAGGCTTTATTGTTGTGTATAACAACAGTCCAAGAAATATTGCACCTACCGAAATAATAATAATTCCAATCATTTTTTCTCCTCCCGAAATATTATTTTACTAGTTGCTAGATACCTGTGCTGAAAACAGGAGTATAAATTCTAGTTTATACTAGATTATCATTATTATATCATAGTTACATAATATTTTCAATTATTTATATAGAAACAATTTAATTCATTTTAAAACCTGTTAGATTGTAGTTTCCTAAATTATCTGCTTCAAATGTATATACATATGTATTTAGGCTGTTTGATACATTTGATATTACTTCTTTTGAGCTTTCTGATATTCCAATCTTGTGATTGCCATATTCTTCTGAATTCAATTTACTTAGTTGTCCTTCAAATTCATTTGTATTGAAGTTAAAGTTTTTGTATATTGTATATTCAAAGTCTAATGTACTTTCTATATATTCTGTATCTATAAATGCTGTTTTTACATATACTTCTACTTTATCTCCATTTTTTAATATTTTTTCTACTTCTTGGTGTATAAATGGAACATCTCCTCCTCCACCTTGGAAAAGATTTGCTGTATATGTTCCATTATTATATTTTATTATTCCCATATTATCTGTATATCCGCCATAGTCATGGAATGTTTCTACATCAATTTGCTTAAATTCTTCGTCTTTATAGCTTAATTTATCTCCAAAAATATTTGTTATACTTTGTTTCATGTCATCTTTTGTTAAAGTTTGTTTTAGTGTTTCATTTAAAGTTACTTTATTTTTTGCCCTATCCCATCCTAGTCTTAATACTAAATCATTTGGAATATTATTTGTATTAAATTCTCCTAATTTATACATACTAGCTGTAGCATATGTATTAAATGATATTTTTTCAATTAGTGATTTTGATAAGTTATCAGTTACATCTAATTCTTCCGTTTTTTCATTTGCGATTTCTGTTTGATTTTCAGTCGTACTTGCTATTTCAGTTTCTGCCTTTTGATATTCTTCATTATTGTCATTACTTATATAATTTGTTTCTACTTTTGTATTTTTTGTAGTGTATGTGTATATTCCTAATGCAATAAATGCTACTAAAAGTATGATTATTATAATCAAACATATTGCTGTTCCTAAACTCATTTTAATGTATCTTTTTTCTTCCATTTTATTTCCTCCTTTTTTCTTTTACTTATTATTATTTTCTATTTTGCTAATTCTTTATTAGAATATATTATTTTTATAGCAAATACAATTGCAAATAGTTTGCTTTTTTATTACATTTTTATTACGTTGTGCATTTAAAGTTAAAATAAAAACAGGAAAATTTTATAAGCTTATATGTTTCTCTATTATTTCAATATCTTCTAGTTTGTTAACTATAAAACATTTTCCAAACTTTTATATTATCCATTTATTTATTACTATAAATCTATCATTGTATTAAAAACATTATAAAGTAGTTATAAACCTAATTTAAAGCTTTTGAAATCAATAATTAGAATTGAAATAGTGACCAACAGATTATTAAATGAAGTAAAAAAATAAAAGGAAATTTCATATTTCCCTTTATTTGGAGCCAATAGCCAGAATTGAACTGGCGACCTACAGGTTACGAATCTGTTGCTCTACCAACTGAGCTATATTGGCATATCACTTTTTTATTTTAGCACATTTATCTCCTTTTTGCAATAACTTTTGATCTTAATATACACTTGAAAATGTAGGTTGGTCAATGATGTATTACAAAATATTTAAAATAATATAGTTTAATACCAATATTATTTATAATGCTTTTCTACTTTACATTTTATCTCATTTGATATTCTTGTAATTTCTCTATTGGACTTAACCAGTTTAATGGTCTCATTGGAAAATCATTATATTTCCTTAACCAGCTTCTTCCTTTTTCCTTTAAATTTTCTAAAATTTTTAATGTTCCATCATATCTTTTCCTCCTCCTATATATTGTTCTTTTACTTATTCCAAATTTTATTGCTGCTTTTGTTACTCCATATTTGAAAGAAAATTTAATTACACTCTGTTTATCTGTAATTTGTATAACTATTTGTTTAATTGTTTAATAACTCTACATGGATTTCCAACAGCTACTACATTTGATGGAATATCTCTATTAACAATACTTCCAGCTCCAATTACTACATTATCTCCAATTGTAACTCCGGGAAGAACTACAACATTTCCTCCAATCCACACATTATTACCAATTTTAATTGGTTTAGCATATTCTAAACCTTGATTTCTTCTTTCTGAATCTAATGGATGTCCTGCTGTATAAAAAGCACAGTTTGGTGCAATAAATACATTATCTCCAAATTTAACTTTGTTGCCATCAAGTATAATTAAATTGTGATTAGAATAAAAATTTTCTCCAATTTCAATATTGTAGCCATAATCACACATAAAGGGTTGTTCTATATTAAATATATTTCCTGTCTTTCCAAGTAAGTCTTTTATAATTTTTTCTTTTTCTATAATATTTGATGGTTTTAATTTGTTAAATTCATAACACTTATCTTTAGCTATATATCTTTCTTTTATTAAGTCTTCATTATAGTTAGCATCATATAACTCTCCTGCTAGCATTTTTTCTTTTTCGTTCATACTTTCTTTCCTCCACAAATTACTCATTTAACTAACATAAAGTGTAATTTATTATTTAGTCAACACTTTTTTATTCCAACTTCTTTTATTACATTTTGGACATTTTAAATATCTAGTAGTTCCATAGTGCATTGCAAAATATACTTGTGAATATTTAGGAATATATTTATTATGACATATTTTACATTCATAATATCCGGTTTCTGTCTCTATTTTTAAAGCAAATGAAATACCTATTATTAAAATTAAAAAAGCTAATATAAATAATATGATTCTCATAATGATATTTTCAACTGCAAAAGATAAGGTAAATATCAAAATTAAAAATGTTATACTTGATAAACCTCCTATTACCCACTCATACATCATCATTTTTTTATTTTGTATTTCTTCCTTTTTTGCCATTTCTAATAAATTTTCTTCTGCTTTTTCATTATAATTTTCCATTTTTATAACCTCCCCACTTAATAATTCATTTACACTAATATCAAGTTCATCACATAGTTCAAGCATTATAGAAGAATCTGGCATACCTTTTCCAGTTTCCCATTTTGATATTGCTCTATCTGTAATGTTTAATTTTTCTGCAAGCTCTGCTTGTGTCATATTTTTATTTTTTCTACATTCGGCAATAAACTTTCCTACCTTTGCTTGCTCCATATTTCTTCCCTCCTTTAATATTATTGTAAAATTCTTATATAAGAAAGTAAACATACTAATCGTTGAGTGAGGAAAACAACGATTAGTAGAGTTGTAAAAATTGTAATTTATTTAATTATAATTTATCTGTATCTAAAGTCGACAAAGTTGCTAATGTGTCTCCGAAGTTGACTAAAAAAGACAGACAAGATATTTATTTCTTCTTGTGTCTTATTTTCAGCAATAGTACAAGCCAATATAGAAATAAAAGTTACAAATTCACAGTTTTTCATACATCAATACCTCTACCTGTATTATATGTTTTATCTCTATTTTAGTCTATTTTTTCTTTGTTTTTATATACAAATTAATCTGCAACTTACTATTTATCTAGTTCACACAAATTGTAGTTTATCTTTTTATTGTTAAGTCATAACTTAAATCAATTAGCTCACATATTTTATTTTTCACAACTGTACCATCTAGTAGGACTGTAATCCAATGTTCCTTATTCATATGGTATGCCGGTAATATACCTTCTTCTTTTCGTAGTCCTCCTATCATTTCTGGAATATTTTTTAAATTTATTACATTAACTACACCATCTTTATTTATTTTTAATTTTTCAAATGGAACATCCATTATGAGAGCAAACCAATTTCGATTATTTTTATGTTTAAATGTTGTATAGTTAGGATATTCATTCCAAGGATATTCTTGCAAAACATCATAGTTCTCTTTTATATATTTTTCTATTTCTTCTCTCAATTTGTGATCTCCTTTATAGCAAAAGTTTATATTAAGCCACTTATAGTTATTTAACTATTCATTTTTACATATTGACAACATAATTATATTATTAAATTTTTTAAAAAGTCAAGTTATCAATATAATGTATTTGTTTGTTAATTTTCAGCATATGAAATGGTATATTATATTTTTCTATACTTACTAATATTAACTGTTTTATACATTATTTAACATAAATATAATTTTAAAAATTATATCCTAATAATTTGCCCAACATAAATATAATTAGGATTACTAATCCTATTCTTATTTACTAAATAATCAACTGTAACACCAAATTTTCTAGCAATTTTTGTAAGAGTATCCCCTTTTCTAACAACATAAGTAATATCTTTATTTGGATTTCCTAATTCAAACAATTCCATGCTTGTGCTTTCTGTAATACGCAACTCTTGGCCTGGGAAAATAAGGTTTGGATTTTGAATATCATTTATTTCTACAATATGACTAACTGTAACATTATACGCTCTTGCAATTTGTGATAATGTATTTCCCGGCTTTACTGTATAAACAATACTTCCGGTTCCACGTTCTTCATTTCCTTGTACAGTAGAATTTTCTAATATTCTCAATACCTGACCTGGAAAAATAAGATTTGGATTTGCAATCTGATTTATTTGAGCTATTTCAGAAACTGTAGTTCCATATGTTTTTGCTATTTTATATAATGTATCCCCTTTTTTTACAGTATAAAATATGCTTTTAGTATTTGTTGTGCCTTCTCCATTTGGATTTTCCGTCTGTGGAATTTCTTCTGTTCCATTTAAGAAAATTTCTTTTGTGTAAACATCTCTATCTACGCTTCCTCTAATACCACTAATTCTACCCCTATCTGTATATTGCCAGCCTATCCATCCATTCCAGTTTGAACTTGCTCTCTCCAGTGCTTCTCTAGTTGTATAATCTGCTATCCATAAAGGATAGTCATTTGCTAATTCTTTAGAAAATACACTTTGAGAATTAAATAAATCACTATATATCATAACTTCTTTATTTGTTAATCTTCTAGTTGTTTCTAAAAAAGTCCTAGCAATTTCATTTATTCCTGTTACACCCACTCCACCAAATACTTCATAGTCTAATACTAATCTACAATCTGGTATTTTTCCTGAAATTACAGATGAAAAAAATCTAGCTTCTCTCTCTGCTTCTTCTATATTAGTTGCTGTTAAAAAATGATAAAACCCCACTTTTAATCCATTTTCTTTTGCATTTTCATAATTCAAGTCAAAATATGCATCCTTTATATTACTTCCCTGGCTTGCCTTAATATATACAACTTCAATTCCACTATTTTTAACTTGTGCATAGTCTATGTATCCTTGCCAATTACTTACATCAATTCCTTGATATATTGGGTCTGATATTGAACTTATTGCATATGTACTAGGTAAATTCATAAAGCAAAAAAATGTAACAATAATTAAACAAATAAATATATGTTTAAGCTTCATTTTAAACACAACCTTTATATAAAAAATAGGGGTATATATAACCCCTATATAATATGTGTTTATTCATATACTGTTACTTTTTTAACTAATACATTTGAAAAATCATTATGTTCATTCTCTAAAACTGCAATATGAAATGTTTTTCCTTTTTTTATGTTTAAATCAAATTGAGAAATATCAACCATAACTTTAGTTGAAAAATCCATTCCGACAGGCAATGTTTTATTTTGATTATCATAATAGATAATATTAGTAAATCCTAGTATTTTCTGTCCTTTCGCTAATGAAATTCTATATAAGTTAATATTATTACCTTCTTGCTTGCAAACTTCTTTCATTTCAGTTTCTGGATTCATATTAAATAAATTGAATTGATTTCCATCGATTTTTTCTCCCATAATTGCTTTATATAATGTTACATCTTCTGGAGATTGAACTTTTTCAAAAGCATTTTTTATATTTTTTACAATTTGTTCTAAGCTAAGCTTGAATCCGAATTTGTCTAGTCATTTTTGTAATTTCTAAAATATGAAATTTGTCTTTTTCTGCTTCACGATGTAATTTATTACCTATCTTCTTTATTTTTGTATTGTCTTGCACTATTCCACCAAATATATCAAACTCTTCATCTTCTATGTCTTCATAATCTTCGTTTTCCCTTAATTCCTTTTTTAATGCTTTTAATAATGTTTCAACATCCTTTGGTGTAACTATATTTGTCTTTATTTTATTTAGCATACTTAATACATTTGTTGTAGCAATATATATACTGTCTTTTTCGTCAATTGTTAATGCTTCTCTTTGTATTTTATCTAATTCAATCCCATAATTTTCAAAATCTTCTTCATAATCAAATGCCTTTTCTATTCTTTTAACAACTCCGACTTCCTCTTCTTCTCCTTCTGGAAGAACTGACATTTCATCTTTATTACTATATTTCCAAAATTCAAAAATACTTCTTTTATGTTTGTCTATTTCTTCAATAAAATTAGTTGCATTCTCAATTTTCTTTTTCATATTTTTGTTTTTTAATTTAAGTGCATTTATATCCATAACCGTATTTTTTAGTTTTGTTTCTTGTTCTTCAAGCTCTTTGTAACTTTGTATCAATTCTTCAATTGTGCATCTTTTATTTATACTTTTTTCTAACAAACTTTTGTCTATTTCTTCAGAAAATGTTTCTTGTTTTTCTACATTTCTTCTTTCTGACATGTTAGTTTCTTTTAATTTTTTACTTTTTTTACTATATTTGAAATAATATTTAAATTTTCCAAAAAATGTCTTTTTGCATTCTAAAAAAGTAGAAATTTGTTTTTCTTTTTCCAAATATTCAATATCTTGCATAGCTGCTATCTGTTTTAATTCTTCTAATTTCTTTTTGTCTTTTTCTAATTCTTCTAATACTTCTTTTTTTGAATTAAAACTAGCTGAATATTGGTCTTTAATAAAGTTTGCCATTTCATTATATTCGATTTTTCTATCTTTAAAATAGAATTCCAATATTCCTTTTGAATTTACATCTGTTGTAAATTCAAAATAATTTGGAATCTCTGTCTGCATGATAAACATTGCTTTTAATATTTTATAAAAATGGTTTGCTTCTACATTATTTTTTAATATAACATGATATAAACTTTTTATTTTTCCATATACACAAGTTTCTCCAATAATATGAATATTTAAATTATCTCTCTCATTATATACTTCATAGATAGATGGCCATTGTTTTGTAAATAGCCATAGATAATTTTGAATATCTTCAAAAGCATCTTTGCTTAAATATCTTCTTGAATATTCAACTCCAATTACTGGTACATATATCATATTTGTATTTTTGTTTTCTAATTTCTTTTTTATTAGATAAAAAAATGCAGAATAATCACTATCTGTTGTTGGTACAATCATAAAATATTTTCCTGTTGCTTCTGCATAATATATTTGCCATAAATAACTTCCTTCATACTTAACTTTAAATGGTATTTCTTGAGCTAATTTTTTTTGTTCTTCTTCTATTTTTTCAAGATCCTCTATGTTCATTTGTTTTAGCATATTTAAAAATACTGCATATTTCAATATATTATCTTCTTCTTGATTATTTAAATATTGTGCTAATGGCCTTGCTTTTTTATATCTCTCTTCTAAATCGTCTAATCTATTTGTTGGAGATAATAAAATTTGAATTTTATTTACCGGTATATATCTATATTGTTTATATTTTGTTTCATCATATCCCCTTGGAATACGATAATTTAATGGTTCATATTCTAATACATTTTCTGGTACCTTGTCTAAAGATAGCCCTATATATTGTAATTTTTGCTCGATTTCTGGCTCCAAATTAGTTTTTTTCTTTTTTGGCACTTGAATTACTCCCTTCAAAAAATATCATAAAATGTTTTAAATTCGTACCCTTGTCCTGCTAAATAGTCAATGATTTGTGGTAACATTTCTGCTGTAACTTTCTTAGCCTGTGCATCATGCATTAAAATTACAAGGCTATTTTTTCCTGATGATGTAACCTGCAATCTGTTCATTACATATTCTGGTGTTGGAGTGCTTGTTTCTGCATCTCCTGTCAAGCAATTCCAATCAACTTGATATATTTCGTTTTTAAGTAGTAGTTCTTTTGCTTGTTTTTTTATTTCTGCATATTTTCCTCCTGCATATCCACCTGGAAAACGGAATAAATGTGAATTAAATTCTGGCTCTCCAATTGCAGTTTTTATAGCATCATTTGTTTGATTAAATTCATCTAAAACTGTTTGTGGAGATGAATATATTGAAGAGTAAACATGTGAATATCCGTGATTTGCGATAAAGTGTCCTTCATCAAATACTCTTTTTACTGTTTCTGGTAATCTCTGTACATTTGAACCTAACATAAAAAATGTTGCTTTTACATTTTTCTGCTTCAAAGTATCTAAAATATTAGGCGTTACAGTTGATGGTCCATCATCAAATGTTAAAAATGCTCTTTTTGTTTCTGAGCGATAAATGGTTTCAAAGTCTTGCTTTGCTTGTTCTGTTACTTGTGGTAATTTTTCTTTTCTTTTTTGTTCTTCAAGTGCAATTCTTTCTTGCTCTAGCCTTTCTTGTTCTGCTTGATACTGTATTAATTGTTCTTCATATTTTTTTGCCTGTTGTAATTTTTGTATATGCTGGCAAATAATTATAATTAAAATAATCAAAATAATAGCAAGTAATAATAATGCTAATTGTACTAATTGTGTTTTTTTGTCTCTTAATTTTATGTCATTTAAATTACACATCGCATAAATATTATTATGATTATTCTTCATATTTATCCTTCCTTTTATTTTCGACTTTTTTCAACTCGATTATACACCTTTTTTTACAATCTATCAACTAGTTTTTTCAATTTTGAAATAAAAAGAACTCAATGCTTTACCTTGAGTTCTTTTGTATAATATATTTAATTTAATTTGATTTCATTATGTTTTTAAGATATTCTATCTCTTCATCTGCATTTAAACGCATAAAAATTGGTTTTCCTTGAGGAATAACTTGTATATTTTTTAACTCTATTTTCTCTTTTAATGAATCCCACATTTTTTGTTTTACATCAGTAATTCCAATTTGCTCAAAAATATTTTGTGCAGTGTCTTTCATAAATGGTGTAATTAAAATTGAAATTTTTCTTAAGTATTCTATTAAATGATACATACAGTCCTCTAATTGTTCTGTTTTCTCTTCTTTTGCTAATTGCCATGGAGCTGTTTCATCAATATATTTATTTGTTCTTGCAATTAGTTGCCAGATTTCTTTTAGACTATCTGCAATTTCAAAATTTTCTATTTTTGCTTCAAATTGCTCTATATATTCTTCTGCTTCTTTTTCAAAAATTTCATCTACACTATTTGCATGTGTATTTTTTTCTGGTACTTTTCCATTAAAGTATTTATTTACCATTGATACAGTTCTATTTACTAAGTTACTTAAATCATTACATAAATCAAAATTATATCTTTCTATAAATGCCTCTGGTGAAAAGATACCGTCTTGGCTTACTGGCATTTCTCTTAATAGAAAATATCTAACAGCATCTAATCCATATTTTTCAATCAATGTTTCTGGATAAATTACATTTCCTTTTGATTTTGACATTTTTCCATCTTTCATCATAATCCAATTGTGTACTAGTATTGTTTTTGGAAGTGGTAAATCTAATGCCATTAGAAATATAGGCCAATAGATTAGATGGAAACGTGCAATATCTTTTCCAACAATTTGAACATTGGCTGGCCAATATTTTTTAAATAGTGATTCATCTGAAGATAAATATCCTAATGCAGTTATATAGTTTAATAGTGCATCTAACCATACATATACAACGTGCTTTGGATCTGATAATACAGGAATTCCCCAATCAAATGTAGTTCTTGTAACACATAAGTCTTCTAGTCCTGGTTTTATAAAGTTGTTAATCATTTCTGTTTTACGATATTCTGGTTTTATAAAGTCAGGGTGTGAATCATAATATTCTAGTAATCTATTTGCATATTTTTTCATATTAAAGAAATATGCTTCTTCCTCCATTTCAACAACTTCTCTTCCACAGTCTGGACATTTTCCATCTACTAATTGTGTTTCAGTAAAATATGTTTCACAAGGTACACAATACATTCCTTCATATTTACCTTTATAAATATCTCCTTGTGCTAATAGTCTTTCAAATACTTTTTGTACAACTGTTTCGTGACGTTTTTCTGTTGTTTGAATAAAGTCGTTATATTCAATATTCATTGTTTTCCATAAAGCTTTTGCCATATCTGCCATTTCATCTACATATTCTTTTGGTTTCTTTCCATTTTTCATAGCTACTTGCTGTATCTTTTGTCCATGTTCATCTGTTCCTGTTAATAAATAGCTATCTTTTCCTTTTAATTCATTTAACTTTTTCAAACTATCTGCTAAAACTGTTGTATAAGCTGTTCCAATATGAAATTTCCCGACTTGGATAATAAATCGGAGTTGTAACGTAAAAAGTATCTTTCATTTTTCTCTCCTATTCTGTTACATAATTATATTCTATTTGAGAAATTACATTGTCTTCTACTAAAAATATAATTTGTGTTTTTTCTTTCTCATAAGTATATTGATTATCTAAATTTTGATAATCCTCTCCATATACTTCTACCATTTTATCATAAGTATCACCTATTTTTACTCCTTCTGTTGTTTGTGCTTCTTCATCTAAAAAGTAAACAGATTTAACTTTATCTATTTCTCCTTCTGGATAAGTTGAAATTACATAATGGTCATATGTATATTCTTTGTCTAGTCCTTCAAATGCACAGCTTTCCATTTCTGCATAATCATTTTCTTTTGGCATATTTAATGATGCAAAATCAACTCCTAATTGTACTGTTTTATCTTCTGCTTGAAATTGATATATATCTTTTGATTCTTGACTCACTGATGTTTCGGCATCTCCCACTGTTTTATTTTCTTGTTTTGAGTTTAATATTATAAAAGCTCCTATAATTACTAAAATTACAACTATTACAATAATCGCTATTATCGTTCCCTTATTTTTCATTCTTATTCCTCCTACATTATTTCTTTCATATATTGCTCTAATTTTCTTTGATAGATGTCATCTATTTCTTTATTTTCTCGATAATCTGTCAGTTCATAATTGTCCTTTAAATACGCTGCAAAATATTTACTTAATTTTGTTGCACCTGTTAGATTTAGATGTAAACCTCTATCATATGTGTCTTGACTATAATCTATACCAATTTCTCCTACTTTGTCAAGAAAATTAACGAAATTTATGTGATTTTCTTCTGCAAATTTTTCTATTTGAGCATCATATTCGTCATACCAATGTGGATAAACACTTGGTGCCTTTATAAGCAATAATTTAATATCGTTTTCTGCACATAAATCTTTGATTTTTTCTAAGTATTCATAATCAATATCAGCAAATTGATAATTGGCTAGCTTTTTTACTACTGGCTTATTTTCTAAAGGCTTAACTTCTTTATTTATTAAAAATCCCTGATATGTATTTTTCTTTTTATCAAATAAATATTCAATATCTTCTTTAGTCAATTTATCAAATCTATCATGATATCTTAAAATTGGGAAAATATATGATGTCATCGTTTCTTCATCAAGCATAGATGCTTTTATCATATCATATTTTTCTTTAGACCATTTCATTTTATCTAATGTCAAACGATTATATGCTTCACTAACAGGTTCACTATATCTCATAGAATTCACATTAAATACTACAATTTTTGGTATTTCATATTTTAATGTTTCCTTTAATAAATAATATGATTGCCATATCATTTGTTGTGAAGAACCTCTTACATATGAAGTAATTCCTTCTTCTTGATATAATACCATTGGTGAAAAGTTTGCATATACTTCACAGTCTCCAATGAAAATAACTTCATGATTTTTTTCCTCATCATAATACTGGCTAATCATACTTCCTTCTACTAAATCTGTCATATATTTTGGCATAAGTAGTTTATTTAACAGATAAAATATTAAAATAGCTATTACAAGTATTACTATAATCTTGATTACTCTTTTTATTGTTTTCATATCTTATTCCTTCCTTAAGGTGTATATTAGAATTTGTTATAAATAAATTGACTAGCATCAAATCCAATTCCATATACTCCAAAAACAAGTATAATTAGTATAGCACTAATTGTTAATATTAGTTTAATTTCTGGTGCTTTATTTTTTATCTTTTCATTTATTACTTTTTTCTTGCCTTCATAAATAAATACCATGATTGTTGCTATTATCAATACAATATAATTGGCTAAGCTTAATCCTAAGCTTCCTATATTTTGAATTAGTGCTTGATAATTAAATTGCGTAAATACAGATGCTATCATTTGACAAGCTTGTACTGTATTTGGCCATATAAAAAATGCCCATAAGATTGATACTATTAAAAATGTAATTACTCGATTTACAATTTTCCATGGTGTTTTTATTACTTTGCCTAATAATAGGAAAATACCATGCAATAATCCCCATAAAACATATTGAGTTCCATGCCATAATCCTGATAATACAAATACAATAATAACATTTATATTAGTTCTTAAATCCCCACATCTGCTTCCACCTAATGGAATATATACATAGTCTCTAAACCAGTTACTAAGTGAAATATGCCATCTTCTCCAAAATTTTTGAAAATCCTATTACAACATCAATTCCACCACTAAAATCACAATATAATTCAATTGAGTATAACAACATAGCAAATAATGCAAATGCTCCTTGATATGTGTTAGTATCTCCTGTTATTGTTGCTATTAAGATTTGAATACGATTTGCAACTACTAATTTTTTGAAAATTCCAAATAATATACGCAATAATCCATAAAAAGCCTGACTGCTATTGAATTTTTTATCTGTTTCATATAATGTTGGCGTAATATCATTATACCTATTTATTGGTCCAATAGATAAATATGGAAAATACATTGTATACAAAAAGTATTTTGCCAAGTTTTTCTGGGCTTCATATTTTTTCTTATAAATATCTGCAATATAAGAAATAACTTGAAATGTATAATATGAAATTCCCATTGGTACAATAATATCTTTTACAAATATTTGATTTTTAAGAATTATCAATATTAAGCCATTCAAAATAACTGTAATTGCTAATATTATTCTTTTTATTGTTTTACTTTCTTTATTTTCTAATAAGATACCTGCTATATATGTTGTAATAGAACTAAATACAATAAATATTAAAGGTTGCCACCCTAAGCTTATATAAAATGCAATACTAATTATAAGTAAAGTATATGGTTTAGCTTTTTTAGGCACAAGGTAATATACAAATGCAGTTATAAGCATTATTACAAACATAATTCCTGATACTAGATTCATATGTTGCTCCTTTTTTATTTAATTTGCTGCTGGATATGCTGAACGGTTCCAATCTCTTGGATGTAACCATTGCAAAGTTTGATATCTTCTACTATCTGTCATAAGTTCATTTGGATAATGGTCTACAGTAGGTGTAGAATCTATATGTCTCCATACTCCATTTATTTTTATTAGATTCCAAGCATGTGATTTATCTGTACATTGTACAATATAGTTTGGAAGTCCTAATCTTTCTAGCATTAGTTTCATAACTGATGCGTGAATATAACAATCACCTGTTTTTTTGTTTAATGCAATTCTAGCCCCATTTTGCCATCCTCCTGCATTTCCTTCATTGTATGTATGAGAATAACGAAGGTTTGATTGATTTTTAAAATATATAACCAAATTTAATACTTTTTGACTGATACTACCTGAGCCTGCTACTTTACTAATCAATGCATCTGCTTGTGCATTTAATTCTTCTGTTGAATTTGTTGCTGCCTTTTTTTCAGAAACAACTACTTTTCTTTTATTTACTGTTTGATTTCCAGACTTATCTTTTGCTGTGTAAGTTGCTTCATATGTTCCTGCTTTTCCGAGTATTGACATTATTACTATCTACTGTAAATTCTGTGTCTCCATCTTTTTCATCTTTTGCAGATACTCCTTTTTTATAATCAATACTTCCTCCTACTGTTATATTGATTTGATTTAATCCTGAAAATACTGGTCCTTCTTTGTCTTGTTTTATAGTTAATCTAGCTGTTTTGGTTGCTTTGTTTCCATATTCATCTACCGCTTGTATTGTAATTTCTTGCTCTCCTTCTTTAGAAAAATCAGGTGTTGTCAATATATTTGTTGTAACTTTACTTGCATCATTTGCAGATTCGATAAATTGATTTAAATCATCTACTTGTTGTCCAACATAAATAGTTATATCCTTTACTTTTAAGTCTGGTGGAAGTGTATCTTTTATAATTATTTTTGTGATTTTTTCTACTCCGTTATATGTTGAATGGATTTCATATTCTCCAACACCCTTTTTATTGATTGCATCAATATCTTCTTGTTTGACTGAGTTACCAGCTTTTTGCATATCATAAATTATATCTTCAATTTTTAATTGATTACCAAGTTCTAAATTAAATTCTGATGCAATATATGTAATTGTTAATTTACATTTTTTTTCTACTTCATTTCCAGATGAATCCTCTACTTTAATACGAGCTGTATATTCTCCAAATTCCTCTACATTTATTTCTTCTGGATTTAGCACTTCTGCATTTGTCTCTTCACTTGCATCTGTAACAGATTTAATAAAATCTTTTGCATTCATTTCATATCCAATAGGTTTTTCAATATCTTGAAATTCAACAACTGGTGCTACTGTATCTTGTATGGTTAGTTTACTAGTATATTCTTTTCCTTTATATGTAAGTTTTATATCATATTCTCCTACTTTACTTAAGTCTATTTGTGACATATCAGTAATAAATTGGGCTTTATCACTACTATTTTCTCTTTCTATAAAGTCCAACACTGACAATTCCTTTTTTGTGCCTAATTCTATTATTAATCTGTCTTTTACTTTAGGTATAAATATATAAAATAGCATGCTTCCTATAATTGCTAAACATATCAGTACAATAGCAATTATAATAGCTTTTTTATTTGATCTATTTTTTTCCTTTTTAACACGTTTTCCTTTCATTTTTCTTACCTCTTTTGGATATTTATTTTCCTTATTTTACTACATGAATTTAAAAATATCAATATTACATTATAATAACACTTTTAAAATATTTTTCTTGGAAATTTGTTATTTCTTTAATTTCTTTTTCTGTATATTTTTTGTTATTTGGAGCTATAATTAGCTTATCTTCGTTATCATTTAATCTATGAATAACAGCAATACATTTTCCTTTATATTTCTTTATTGGTTTGTCTTCTCCTAATATATAGCAGTCTATTTCTTCTCCGTCTCCACTTATAGTATTTGGTACAAATCCATAATTTGTTTTATATATATGGTCTTGATATTGTGGGTGACTACTTCCTAATGGTCTATCTACATTTATTTCTAGTTCTTTTCCGATATATGAAATTGAGTTTATTACATTTTTTACATAGTCCCATCTGTTATGTAAAAAATTTTCATTTGAATTGAGTTCTTCTATTTCTTCATATGCTGCCCATTTGACATCTGAAACTTCTTCTTCCTGCATAACTATGTCTTTAATATCAACTTCTTGTTTTATTAAATATGAATCTATCCATACTCTACCTGTTTTATAGTGATTTACAAGTTTTATATCTTTCATATTAAGTTTTATTCCTAATTCTTCAAAAGTTTCTCTTTCTATAGTTTCTAATGTTGTTTCTCCTTTTATAACAGAACCACCTGTCATTGCCCATACATTTGGAGATTGTTTTTTCTGTGGAGAACGTTTTTGAATAAGAATATTATTTCTTGAGTCTATAATCCATATATCTGCTCCCATATGATAATATCCTTCTGGAATCATTTCTCCTTTTTGTATAGTTTTTCCAGTTTTGTTTCCATTTTCATCTAATATATCCCATATTTCCATTGAATTGCTCCTTTTATACAATTTTTCCGGATTATTACCCATTTAAAATTTATAATTACTGAAATCTTACTTTTTTACTATACATTATCTGCAATAAATTTTATTACATCATCTTCATTATAGTTTCGTTTATCTTTATTTCTATCTTCTTGTGTTAATTCCACAAAATATTTGTTGATTTCTGGCATAATTGATATTGAATCTAAAGGATATCCTATATTCCTTTTTTTACAAGGAATATCTACTAAATAAAAGTTTTCTTTACTCCAACAATATTTTTTTGTTTCTTTGCCATTATATATTACTATTCCATATACCCATTTAGCATTTAATTTTCCACCATATGATTTTACCAAATTTGTATAATACTCTATCATTTCATCATCTGTCATTTCTTTTCCTTTTACTCTCCTTACATGAGTTCCTGGTTGCTTATCTTCTGGTATTCCTTCTATATACAAATTGTTGTCCATTCCTATAGTTGTTATTCCTGCTACATCATAATATGCTTTAGCTTTTATATATGCATTTTCTATAGCATCCTTTCCGTTTTCTTCTATATGAATATTAATTCCTAAATCTTTGATTGTTACTAATTGTATATTTCTTTTTGATAATTGCTCAGCATATTTTTTTACTTTTGCTGGATTTGTAGTAGCAAATAATACCTTCATTATTTTTTAAAACTCCTTATATAATTTTTCGTTTAATTTTTTATAAATTGGTTTCATTCTTTCTTCATTTGTGATTTCAACTGCTTTATCTATATCAATCCATTTAACATTACTATTTTCATCTTCTTTTATCCTTAGTTCATCTTTTTCGTCTGCTTCTAGTAAAAAACAGCCGTCTAAATGCAAATGAGAGCATACAAAACTACCCCTTTTTATATGGCTATCTACTGTAAGTATTTGTATTCCAAAAATCCCATTACTTAAAACTTTAAAGTTCTGTAATCCTGTTTCTTCTTTAGCTTCTCTTATGGCAACATTTAACAAATTGCTATCTCCATCACAATGTCCACCTGTCCAAGCCCAAGATTTATATATATTATGATATATCATTAATACTTTCGTTCTTTCTTTATTTACTATCCAATTTGATGCAGAAAAATGACACATTTTATTTTCTCTTGTTAATACATCATCAAATGTATTTATATATTCTAACATCATTTTTTGGTCATTTTCTTCTTGATTATTATATGGTTTATAGTTTTCTATCTGTTCTCTTAAATTCATAGTGTTACCTCCTTATGTCCTTATTAATATATTTTGGTTTTCTTTTTTAACCTATCTTTCTTCAATATCATTGTTTTTATTTTGTTTTAATTGAACATTTTTTGTCTTTTCTTTAATAGAAAATCTGTCAAATATTACTAATGGTACTTTTAATCCAGCTTCTACCATTTGCTCTTTTATCATTTTTATGTTTTTCTTTTCATATTCTGAATCTAATTTGTTATCTCCAATATACATCACATATGATGGTTTTAATGATGCTTCAGATGAGTTTCTAAATAATACTATTTCATTATTTCCTCCATATGTTTTTTCATCTGATGCAAGCTCATCATATGAAGCTGAAAAGTCTTTAAATTCATTATTACTTTCAACATAGTCAATCCCTTTATTTGAATGTATATTTTTATTAGAAGTAGTTACAATTAATTCTGGATTTAGTGTTTCTTTTGAAAATCCAAGTGCTATTTTTCCTCTTGTTACATTTCCTGAAAGAATCTCTTTTGGTGTTGTAATCATTGCACATAATTGGTTTGAGGTATTAGTAACATATCTCGTATCAAAGCTTCCTACTTGTCCTATTCCTTCAAAGTCTAAAGCATAATCTGTTATATACTTATTTTCTTTAGTTTGATATTGTACTAGCATTGCTTTTTTTTCGTCTTCTGAAAACTCAAACTTCTTTCCTATTTCTTTTGATTTTTTCTCTTCTAGTTCTTTTACATAAATATTAAAACTTGACATTGCTTTATTTGGATGAAAAAAATGTAACATAGTAGCAGAATCTATTTGTGCTAAGTCTGTTATTACAATTTCTTCTGCTTTTGGTGGATTATATACTTTATCTATAATTTGATTTCTATTTTCTATTTCGTAATCCATAAACACCAAATCCATAGAATCTGATATTTCATTCCCTTCTAATGTTACTTCATCAAGCGATTTTGATAATATTTCGTCAATAGTGCTTATATCTTTAAGAGTTTTTTGTGTTTTTGATAGGCTTTCTAATCTTTTTCTTAATAATTCTAGATTATTATATCTTTTTAAGTCTTCTTTTTTCCAAACTTTTGAAAGTGCTACTATCTTTTTTCTTTCATTATTGGTATATCTTTTATTTGAAAGTATTATGTCATCGAAAATTCCAACCTTTATCTCTGATTTTATGTATTCATAATGTTCTTTTAAATTTTTAACAGTATATGTTCCAATTAAATCTGCTTCTTTTGCTAATAGTCCTATTAAAATATATTGCTCTGTTTTTGATAATTCTTCATTAGAAAAATACTTTTCAAAAATTGTAATAAAATCTTTTTCTGAATAGTCTGTTATATGATCTTGCAATCCCCCAACTGCACTTATATTTTCATATTTTCCATCTAATTTTAATACAGTTTTGTTTCTTAAATATGCATCTTCATTATAGCAAGATATTATTTCATCTCTATATATATCATATATCTCTTTTAGAATATCTTTTGTTACCTTGTTTTCATCAAGTATGTTAAGCATACTCTTATTATCTAATGCTTTTCTATAGAATTTTTCTGGCATAATACCTAATTTAAATTCTGATAAATTTAAGCCTGTTGCTCTATTAAAAATTATACAATTCATCATATTTTTCAAAACATAATTCGTTTGTATTTCATTAGAATCTTTTATATTCCCTATTTCAAGAAATTTATCAGCTATTTCTGCAGTTGTAGCTTCTTCATCATTTAAAGCTTTTTCTATATTTCTTTTTCCAAATAATCTTATTAAAAAATCATAACTTTCAATGTCATTCATTACTTCAAAATGTTTATATAAAGCATCTCCATACTTTCTTTCTAAGCTTTTGGCTTGCATATATTTATATATATTTTTATTTTTCTTACTTTGTACAGTTAAAGCTTTTGAATGTGTAGGATTTTTATATTGTTTATATTCTTTAATACTTTCCTTTATTTTTTCAATAAAATTCATTGGTTTCCCCTTTTCTATTTTTTAATAATGTATCTTTTTTCAATTTTTAAATAATTATTTATTCAAATTTCCATTATAGTATGAAAATATTACCTTATCTTAGATTTAAGCTGGTAAGCACTTCACAATGGCTCACATACTTTTGGTAGATAGTTTTTGCTTACCTCGTATGATGACTGTTGATTTTTATTGTCCTCACATTTAATTTCATTGCCACTTTTTAGGATAAAAGTTATAACTCTTGGATTTACTTTTCCATTTGCTTCTTTTTCTCCTATTATAACTTTTTCTATCATTAGTTCAAAAATATCTTTATCAAATTTTGGCATGATTTCATTGT
>CANQOU010000001.1 GCA_947625565.1 uncultured Clostridia bacterium | reverse complement strand
GAGGAGCATTAATCCAAAATTTAGATAAATTATTAAGTATTGAAACAGGTATGCCAGTATATGTTGCAGAAGAGCCTCTTGATTGTGTAGTAAGAGGAACAGGAAAAACATTAGAAGATTTAGAAAATCTTAAAGCAGTATTGATAAATGCGAGAAAACGTAAATAATAAAAAGCTAGAAAGGGAGTGCTAAAATATAATGCTAAAAAAAAATAAAGTTGGAATTTTAGGAATCATCATAACCATAATAATTCTTATACTTATAGTAATATTTTCAAATGGAGAAAATAATACATCTTTTTTTGAAAATGTAGCTAATAAATTAGTAATGCCAATACAAAATGGTTTAACATATCTAAAAAACCAAATAAATGGGAATGATTCATTTTTTACAAATATTCAAAACTTAAAAGAAGAAAACGAAAACTTAAAAGCAAAAAATAGTGAGTTAGAGCAATCCCTAAGAGAATTAGAAAATATTAAAACAGAAAATGAAACATTAAAAGAATATTTATCACTTAACCAAAAATATGGAGAATACAAAACTATTCCAGCATATGTAATAAACAAAGACATAAGTAATTATTCAAAAACAATAGTAATAAATGTAGGAACAAAAGATGGAATAAAAGAAAAAATGACAGTAATTGCAGACAAAGGGCTAGTAGGATATATTGTTTCTGCAACAGATTCAACTGCAAAAGTACAAACGATTATAGACACATCGAGTGCAATTAGCTGTATTATGAGTACAAACAAGGATAGTATAGTTTGTAAAGGAACTTTAGAAAATACTGCAGAATTAAGAGGAATGTATATTCCAACAGATGCAAATATTATTCAAGGAGATAGTATAGAAACTTCAGGCCTAGGAGGAATTTATCCAAAAGGAATTCATGTAGGAAGTGTTAAAAACATAAGTTCGCCAAAAAATATTACAGATAGATATGCAATAATAGAAACAGCAGTAGACTTCAATAAATTAGACACAGTATTAGTAATAAACAACTAAGGAGGTAAATATGCGAAAAGTAATCATACACATAATACTAATATTGATGCTATTCGTAGTATATTACTTACAGTCAAACTTTTTTAACTGGTTTACGATTGCAGGAGTGATGCCAAACCTATTTATTATATACATTGTGTTTATAGGGCTATTTGGTAACAAATTTATGGGGATAACATATGGAATATTATTGGGATTTATGCTAGATTATATATTTAGACAAAAGGTTGGAATAACAGCATTATCTTTAGGAGCAGTTGGACTTATAGCAAAACTATTTGACAAAAACTTCTCAAAAAACAGTCGTATAACAGTTATGATGATAATAGGAGTAGCAACAGCATTTTTTGAAATAATATCATACATAGCAAGTTATATTGTTTTCTCAACAAATTTAGAAATACTTGCATTTTTAAAAATACTATCAATAGAGGTAATATATAATGTTATTTTGACAGTTATAATATATCCACTTATCCAAAAAATTGGATATTATGTGGAAAACACATACAAAGAAAACACAATTTTGACCAGATATTTTTAAAAAATAAATAAACAAAAAGGAGGAAAAATAATTGATAAGAAAAACGCCTAAAAAACGCTTAGTAAACCTCAACTTAAGATTTAACACACTTACTATGTTTATTTATATCGTAGGCATAATACTAATAATACAATTATTTAATCTCCAAATAGTACATGGAACAGAATATAGAGAACAATCAAATACAAGACTAACAAGAGAAAGTAAAATAGAGGCAGCAAGAGGCTCTATAATGGATAAATCAGGAAACCTATTAGTGAGTTCAAATGTAAAATTTGGATTAGAACTATATAGAACTAAAGTAGAAACAAATACCTTAAATGATGCAATTTTAAATATTATAAGTGTATTAGAAAAATATCAAGTAAGTTATCCAGACCACTTTCCAATAAAAATCGACCCATTTTCTTATACATTAGAAGGAGAAAACTTAAGCAAATGGAAAACAAGCAACAAAATACCTGAAGATGCAACACCAGAGCAAGCTTTTTATATTATGAAAGATAAATATGATATAGAAAAGCAAGATATAAATGAAATAAGAAAAATAATGTGCATAAGATATGAAATTGTAAGAGAAGGATATAGTAGTACAAAATCAATTATAATAGCAGAAGATATACCAAGAGAAGCGGTAGCAGAATTTTCAGAAAGTGGAGATAAATTTCCAGGAATAAACATTTTTGTAACACCAGAAAGAGTATACCCAAAAGGAACACTTGCATCACATATACTAGGATATGCATCAAAAATTAGTGAAAAAGAATATGAAACTAGAAAAAATACATATGACCCAACAGATATAATAGGAAAAACAGGAATAGAATATGTTTTTGAAGAATATCTAAAAGGTAAAAAAGGTGTTAAACAAGTAGATATGGCAGTAGATGGAACAATTACAGCAGAATATACAGCAGAGGAGGCTACATCAGGAGCAGATATTGTATTAACTATAGATGCTAATTTACAACAAGTAACAGAAAATGCAATTGCAGCAAACTTGCAAAAAATACGCACAGGAGGTTTTGGAAAAGTATATAATGCAATTTCAGAAAGCTGTGTTGTAATGAATGTAAAAACAGGGGAAATATTAGCAATGGCAAGTTGCCCAGGATATAATCCTTCTGACTTTGTAGGTGGAATTAGTACTGAAAACTGGAATAAATATATAAATGACCAGTCTAAACCATTAGTAAATAAAGCATTACAAACATCATATTCTCCAGGTTCAATATTCAAAATGGTAACAGCAATTGCAGGACTTGAATCAGGAGTAATAAATAAAAATACAGTAATAAATGATACAGGTGTATACACAAAATATCAACAATATGGAACGAGAATGAATTGTTGGTATTACACAGACTATCATAGAGGACATGGACCTTTAAATGTTATAGGAGCTATTGAAAACTCTTGCAACTATTTCTTTTATGAAACTGCAGATAGAATGGGAATAGATGTATTATCATCATACGCAAAATATTTTGGACTAGGAACAAAAACAGGAGTAGAATTACAAGATGAAACAGCAGGAGTATTAGCAAACAAAGAATCAAAAGCTAAATTGCATAAAGAAGCAGCATATTGGGCACCAGGAGATACATTAAATGCAGCAATAGGCCAAGGAGATAATGAATTCAGCCCAGTGCAAATGGCAAAATACATTAGCATGTTAGCAAATGGAGGAAAGCAACTTGATGTAAGCATAATAAAAACAATAAGAAATGCAGATGGTACAGAAGAATCAAGAAGCAATTTAAATAATTTTATTAGCCAAAAATTAGGATTAACAGAAGAAGAAAATCCACAAGTAAGTATAAACCCACAAAATTTGCAAACAGTATTGCAAGGAATGAGAGAAGTTACAGAAGAAGGAACAGCAGCAAGTATTTTTAGAGACTTTGAAGTTGCAGTAGGAGGAAAGACAGGCTCAGCAGAAGCACCAGGAAACAAAGTCAATGCATGGTTTGCAGGATTTGCTCCTTTTAATGATCCAGAAATTGCAGTAGTGGTTATGGCAGAAAATGGTGGACATGGATATTATACTGCAGATGCTGTAAAACAGATTATGAGAGAATATTTTGGAATGAACTTAACAAATGTAACTGAAGATGTTACAGCAATTCCATATACAGAAATGTTTAGATAAAGGAAGGATGTATAAATGAAAAATGTAATTAGTGTTCAAATAAAAAAAGACGAAACTTTATTAAAAATATCAGAAACAGCTGAACAAGACGAAATATTAAAAATATTGAATAAAAAATTACCAGAATTAAAAAGATTATATAAAGAAGAAAAAACACCAATTAGAGTAACGGGAAAAGTATTAAAAAACAAAGAAATAGACGAAATTCAAAAAGTAATAGAAGGAAAGCTAGATGTGCCAATAGAATTTGATATGCCAAAAGCATTAGGACTAGCAAATATTACTAGAACATTTGAACAAGAAACCCGGACTTTCAGAAACATCCTTCCATAGAGGCTCATTACGTTCACGGACAAAAAATAGAGCAGGAGGGAAGCCTTGTAATATTAGGTGATGTAAACTCAGGAGCAGAAGTTATGGCATCTGATAATATAGTAGTATTAGGAACATTAAGAGGACTTGCACATGCAGGCGCAAAAGGAAATACACGGTGCTATTATAGCAGCAGGAGTCTTGGATTCTGCACAGATTCGTATAGCAAATATAATAAAAGAAATCAATAGAGACGAAGAACCTCGTCATAATCAGGCCTATGTAAGTGTTATTGACAATGAAATACAAATACAATAATTAAGAAAAAAGTAATAAAAACAAAATTATAAATAATAATTCATCATTTACTTTTTCCTGATATAGAAAAATAAGTAAACAAATAATAATAATATCATCCAAAAAAAGATAAATTCCAAAAAAATCCAAAACAGGTTTATCTTGATCTGTAAAACCTTCAGGGTGAACTCTTAATGGCCCTATAAAATTAGGAATTAAAGGCATAACTACTTATGATTCCCCTGATTCATATTTGGATTATTTTTCATTATTTCTGCAACTTTACTCATGTTTATTAAGTTAATATAATTATCTAATTTTTCTTTTTTTCCATCGCGTAAATATGGCTTTAGAGAATTTAATAAATTACTTCTAGGGTCATTTTTTTGATTCTTAAAACTATTTGCCAAATTCATGAGCTGATTCATGTCAATCTGGCTATTTGGATTTTGAGTATTGGAATTATTAGAATTATCAGTATTTCCAAACATCTTAGAAAAATTTTGTATCATTTCAGGTGAAATTTGAGAAATAGCACCATTTAAATCTCCATTATCAACCATATTTTTAATATTATTTATTGTATTTTGGTCAATATTATCCATTAATTTCCATCCCCTTCTTGAATATATAAGTGTAAAGAATAAACCTATAATATAATATGAAAAAAAAATAAAAAAATGCTTGTATACTAAAAAACACTTGAAAAGCGCATTCCCTAATAAGAAATATCCAATGTTATAAATTTGTAATGAAAATGTTAATAAAGTTTAACAAAGAAATTGAAAAGAGCTTCCGTAAGCGTAAAAAAGCTACAAATTAAAGTAGGAAAAAATAACCATTGCTTTATACTTACGAAGAGAGTAATATTTAAATTAGGAAAAAATGTCATGTAAGGAGAGTTGTATTATGGAAAAAAAGATTCTAAAAACTGTATTAGCAATTGTGCTAATTATCACATTGGCTATGGCAGATGTTATATTTCTAGGATATAACATAGTTATGGCAGCTTCTACAACAAATGTAGAAAATGTAGAGTTTGATACATATTTTAATGAGAAAGAGGCGTCAATTCAGAAAGGAAATACCTTAACGGTTAAACTTGCAGTGAAAAATACAGGCACATTGAAAGACGCAAAAATCAAAATTGAAAATGCAAATTTTAAACTTAAAGAGATACAAAGTCAATGGATTAAGAGCATAAATACTACAGAAAATGAAATAGAATTCAATCAACTGATAGCAGGAAACGAAATACAAATTGATATTCCAGTTATATTTGCAAAAAATGAAGGAATAACTCAAGAATATTTATCACAAACAGCAAATATTAAATTGACAGGTACATATAAAAATGGGGAATATTCTAATAAAACTATTCAGTCAGAAAAAACAGTAAGTATGACATGGACAGAAGAACAAAAAATTGCTATAGAACAAAATATTGAAAAATGGGTAGAACTAAATGAGAACCAAACTTTGATTGAACAAAAGGTTGGAGTTTTAGTTATTAACAATGTACTTGTAAAAGAAAAGAGATTAGAAATTAATGTTCCAGAAATACAAAACACTCTACCAGAAAAAGTAGAGTTATTAGTCAACGGAAAAAATGCTAATATGGATCAAAGTGCATATAGTAAAGAAAACAAAAAGGTAACAATCAATATAAAAACTAATGAAAATTATGAAGAATATAAATTGATTTATTATTATCCAACAACTTTCCAAAAACAAACAATAAAATTAAATTCAAAATTAGATACATTGCTATACACAGGAGAAACAATAAATAAAGAAGCTTCAGCAGAAACAGAAATAGAAAAAACAAATAATACAATATCTGTTCAAGATAAAATAAAATCAGATATATATAAAGGATATTTATATACAAACTCAGAAAATGACACAAACTATAGTGAAGAAATGCAAGTAGAAATAGCAACTCTTGAAAATATAGATACAATTAAAATAAATGAAATAGTAGATAATTTCTTAGACGAAAATAATATAAAAAATAGTGTTAATAATAGTATACATATTAGAGGAATTTCATTTAATAAAAACGAATTAACAAATATATTAGGAGAAGACTTTAATATAAAAATTCAAGAAGTAGATGGGACAGAAATTACCCAAATAGACAAAAATAGTGAGTGTGACGAATCAGGAAAATTAACAATATCTCTAGAAGAAAAAGAATTAGCTAGAATTGAAATTATTTTAAGTAAACCAACACAAATAGGTACATTTAATATATATATTGATAAATACATAAAAGGAGAGACAGGATATAGTAAAGAACAATTAAAAGCATTTACAAAATTAGAAAGCACAAAGACTTTAACAAGTGGAGAGAATAAGATAAAAGTAGAAAGTGTACAAGAGTTAAAAGATACAGTAACATCAGCAAAATTTAGCCTAAACACAACAAAATTTTCATCAAATGATACAAACACAAATGTACAAATGACTGCAACATTACAATCAGACAGTAATACATATGACTTATATAAAAATCCATATATAGAAATTAAGTTACCAGAAGAATTAAAACAAATAAAAATACATTCAATAAATAAAGTCTATGGTGATGAATTTAAATTTATACAGTCTAGCTTTATACCAGAAACAAAAACAATAATTTTACAATTAGAAGGAGAACAAAAACAATTCAAAACGGCAACAGAAGAAGGCATGCAAATAGTAATTGATGCAGATTTAACATTTATAAAAAACACACCAAGCAAAGAAATATCAATAAATATGTTATATAAAAACGAAAATGGAGACCAAGAACAATATGAAACACAAGCAAAAGCAACATTGGCTACAAAATTTGGAGCAGTTTTATATAATAATATATCTGGATATAATGAGGAAAACTCTAGCCTAGAAACTATAGATGGACAAAAAATAGAGGCAACATTAGATTTAGAACAACCAGAAAAGCAAGCGACAGTAAACCAAAGCTTCATAAACAACTATAATGCAGATGTTAATCAGGTTACTATGGTAGGGAATCTAATAGGACAGAATACAAAAATACAAAATATAACAGCAAAACAAGAAAATGTAAAAATATATTATTCAGAAAAGGAAAATGCTACACCAGAGGATGATTCTTGGCAAGAAAGTATAGAAAATGCTAAATCGTATAAAATAGAACAACAAGGAACATTAGCTCCAGCACAAACAATAGATATATCATATCAACTTACTATACCAGCTGGACTAGTTTCAGGAGAAAAAATATTAGAACAGACAAATGTACAATATGAATATCAAAATCAAGAATTAAAAAGTACATCTAATATAGAACTTACAGCAAAAATTGCACAAATTTCTGAAAATCAAGGAATAAAAACAGAAATTACTGCAACAAGTGCAAACAAAGAACTAAAAGGTGGAGAGGAAATATTTGAAGGGCAAACAATAAAATATGCAGTACAAGTAACAAATAATACAGGAACAGATCTACATAATTTCGAATTATTAGCAGAACATACAAATGCTATATATTATGTATCATATGAGAAAGAAGCAGAAATTACAGATTATCCAGAAAATCCTGAAATGATGAAATTTACAAGAAAAGATGAAAATGCAAAAAATATAACGAGAAATTTAGAAACATTAAAGAAAGGTGAAACAGTTACATTTAAATATGACTTTGTACCAAAAAATAAAAACGGAAGAGAAATTACTGGAAAGATAACAATGAAAGCGGATGAGTTGCCTGAGCAAGAAATTCAAACAATAAGAAATACAATTAAAGATGCAGAATTAGAAGTAGAAGCATTAGATGATGAGGATGAGAACTATCAACTATCAGAAGGGGATGTAATGCCATATTATTTTTGCATTACAAATTATACAAGTAAACAACAAAAAGATGTAATTTTAAAGATAACCCCTTCAGATACATTGATAATGTCAACTATAGATAATGTACCATATAAAGGACAAGATCTTTCAGAAGACGTTGGAAGAAAAATGGAAGATAATGAAAAAGTAGAATTTGTTAGTATTGACAAAAATATTTTAACTTTAAAACTTCCAACAATAGAGGCAAAAGAAACAATAGAGTTTGGTTGGCCATGCTTTTGTAAAGAATCAAATGTAGAAGAAGATACTGATTTTTACAATGAAGTATCACATACTGCAAAACTATATTGTACAGCAGAATTAAACAATACAACATATTATTCAAATACACTAGAAAGAGAATATGTAAGAAAAACTGCTAGAATATCTGGAGAACAAACGGCAAATATTGAAAATACTGAACAAGGAAGCGGTCAAGAAGATACATTTCTTAAAGTAGGCGATAAAATAGAATATACAGCTAAAATTACTAATATAGATACTGACTTGCCTGCAGAGCTTACATTAACACATGCTATAACAAATGGAGTTGCAAAAATTTTAAACGGTTATGTAGAAACACCAAGTGGTAAGACAGAAGCTAAGTATATAGAAACAGCTTTTGCATATACAACATTTGTCTTACAACCAGGAGAAACAGCACAATATAAAGCAGAAGTGGAGGTTTGGGATAATCCAAATTCTGAAGTGAATTATGAAGACTTTTTAACAAGTAACATGTCCATAAACTGGCCTTTATATGGTGATACTGAATTAAATTCAATTAGCTTAGAAATGGATAGTGAAGATACATCTGATACCGGAGATGATTATGGCGATAATGGAGAAAATCAAGGAAATCCTGAAAATCCAAATGGTTCTGATGAAAATCAACAAAAACCAAATCAAGATGGAAACGGAGGAACAATAAAAGAAAAATATTCAATAGGAGGAATGGCATATATTGATGCAAATAGAGACGGTGTAAAAGGAGAACAAGAAAAAGGTATATCAGATATGAATGTTAACTTAATTGATACACAGACAAGTAAAAATGTAAAAACATCAAAAACAGACTCAAATGGAATGTACAAATTCAGTAATATAGAACAAGGTAATTATATTATAACATTTGAATATGACACAACATTATATAATGTAACACAATATCATAAAGAAGGAGTATCTGACGATAAAAATTCAGATGTTATCAGAAAAACATTAAATAACAGTGAAGTAGCAGTGACAGACAACATAGTCATTAGAAATAATGATATAGAAAATATAGATGCAGGATTTATAGAAAATCAAAAATTTGATTTTAGTATAGATAAAACAATAAGTAAAGTAACAGTAAAAAATTCAGCAGGAACAAGAGAAATAAACTATAATAAAACAAAATTGGCTAAAGTAGATATCCATGCAAAACAAATAGCCAACAGCATAGTAACAGTTAAATATAATATTGAAGTGAAAAATGAAGGAGAAATACCAGGACAAGTTAATGACATAATAGACTATATGCCAAATGACTTAGAATTTACAAAAGAAGAGAATATAGGTTGGTATATAGGAGAAGATGGAAACTTACACAATGTAAGTTTAGAGAAAACAATTATAGAACCAGGAGAAACAAAAGAAGTAACATTAGTCTTAACAAAGAAAATGACAGAAAATAATACAGGAACAAGTGCAAATATTGTAGAAATTGCATCAGCAACAAATGAAGCATCAGTACCAGATTTTGATTCAACACCAGGTAATAGAAAAGATGGAGAAGATGATATAAGTACAGCAGAACTACTAGTATCTATTGGAACAGGTTTAGAGGTATATGTTACTATAGGTATAATTTTAATGATATTAGTATTAACAACAATATCAGGAACAATATATTGGAAAAAGAAAGGAGGGGAAAAAAGTGAAAAGAAAAATTAAATCATTCTTATTAACTGTCTTAGTTATGTTTATGATTAGTATAATATATGCAATATTTTTTCAAAAAGTTGAAGCGAAAGTACTTACTAATGGTAAAATAAAGGCAAGTACTTTTGAACGGAGAAATTGATAAAGATACATATGCAAATTTAATAACAGCAGCACAAAATCAAAATGAGGCGTACTTTGAATTTGATCCCAAAACATTTCTAAAAAATGCAAAATTAATTGAGATACCACTAGGAGAAGGTATAGCATATGATCATGTAATGCAATGTGGTTTTTGCTATAGTGTACAAGATCACACTCAACCTATTTATCATAAGACACTTTGCATTATAGATGTCATGGGAGATGCTGAAGGAACAGTAAATATTTACTCTTTAGAAGGGAATAAAATAAAAACAACTACAACCAAATATGAAGACAATCATAGAGCTGTAAAGGAAGCATATAAGTTAGCATTTTATGCATACAATTCATGGAAATACAACCCAGGACCGGATCGTGGTAATGGTGATTCATATAAGGCAATGCTAAGATATTACTCGCTTAATAACTATTGGATGAAGTTCAAAGAGTTAGGAGTACCAAGTATTTTGCTACCTCATGGTAGTAATCCTACAAAAACGGAAGAAAGAGAGCGTAAAGAAGGACTTGCTGAAGATACAATTAATCAGGTATTGACAGGTCAGACATCAGATTCATATAGAGCAAGATTTGTTTTACAAAATGGAAAGCTTGGAAGTTCTAGTGCTTCAGGTACAGGTCAAAACAGAGGAATATTTGGCGCAAAAAAGACAGAAACAACACCAGAACTAATTATTGAAAAAGTAGATGCAAAAACGGGAAAAGTATTAAAAGGTGGAAAATATCAAATTTGGGAATTAGACAAAAATGGAAATAGAAAAGAAATGGTATATTCTGGAAAGACAAATGCAAGCGGTGAACTTCATTGTAGACAAATAGTAAAAGAAGGAACTACTTATGAAGTTGAGGAAACAGCTGCACCAGCCGGATATATATTAGCAACAGAAACAAAGAAAATAAAAATTAAGAAAGGCACAAATAAAGTCAGATTTAAAAATACAAAAGATGATGAAGATAACTATAGTTTTATGTTAGATAAAATAGATGCTGACACCAAAGAAGGCTGTGAAGGCGCAGAATTTGGAGTATTTAGGTACGAAGAATATGACAATGGTGAATATGAAAAAACTTCTGGAAGCTATGTACAAGCAAACAATCCTAATAGTAATTATTTTTATCCAAGCGACAGTTATGTTCCTCAGTATTATGGTGGAGGAGTATACTTACAGGGTAGTAACGGTACTTATTGGTATTCTCCAGATTATTATTCTCGCGTGACTGACAGAAGTTTATGGAAAAACTCAAGTGGTTCTGAATACAAATTTGATAATAATGCAACAGCAAGTACTGCAGGAGCTCCGTATGTGCAGGTAACGATATATATCTATCAACGTGTACCTAGAAAAGAGGACGAGGATAAAGAGGATAATGAGGAAGAGAAAGACAGTAAGCCAAAAAGCCCTTGGGAGATGAATGATAGTGAAACCCAATATGTACTGGAGTTAACAAGCACTATTTCTAAACTGATACAAATAAAATCTGAAAATAGAGGTAACAATTATTGGAAGAAACACTACAGAACAAGTTTCTTCAGTAAGAGTAGCCAAACTTTTGAGAAGATACCAATTAATAGTATGAAAAGCAGTAGTAAATATCATTTAGTAACAGATGAAAATGGAGAAATATATATTGGATCTGATTTAAAAGAAAACTATAACTATTATGCAATGGAATTAAAAACACCTCCAGGAAGTTACGAATTGTATAATAATGGAAATCCATTTTCATGTGGAAAAATAAGTAGTGATAATAAAAAAGTAACTGTTGAAGTAACTAATATATGGACTAGAGGAGAACTATTATTAAAGAAAATAAATTCTGACCAACCTAATGTGGTGTTAAATGGAGTAGAATTTAAATTTAAGAATACAGATTTAAATCGTTGGGTTGTAAAAAATGGTCAAAAAATTTCATTTAGTGAGAAAGAAACAGATGCTACAATATTTACAACAGGAATTGATGGTAAAACACCAAATGACGGATGTATATATATAGATAATTTAAGATCTGGTAACTATCAATATTACGAAGTAAGCGTTAGCAAAAATTTCGGTGTAGAAAATAATGGACAAGGCGTAGTAGTTGTACCTGCTAATGGTAGCGGTTCAGTAACTGTTAAAAACATCCCATTATATATTGACATTTCGGGAGAAATTTGGGTCGATGGTAGAACTTTCAAAAATGGTAGCAGAGATAATTTATGTGACCCAATAAATAAAGGTATTAATGGAGAAGATAAAAGATTAAGTGAAGAACAATTGCAAAAAACATCGGTTAGATTTGTTGTTATGAGACCAGATGAACAAACAGGTAAAAAAGTACTAGATGAAACAAGAAGTGAGTATATAGAAGTCGATAAAAATGGATATTGGAAAATTGAAGGAGTAGAAATTGGTTTAATAAATCATGAAGATTGTTCAAACATAGATGCATATGGAAATATTGACTTTAGTGATTGGGATTACTACTTTGAATATACCTATGATGGATTTACGTATCAAGCAGTCACACCATATGACGAGATACCTCAGGACATTATAACAGCTATTAAATCCCCACAATATAATGGATTAAGTTCAGGTATAGATCAATGGTTTGAAACAATAATAAATCAGAAAGGTTCAAAAGCTAGGGAAGATAATAACTTAAGAACAGAATTGAACAATAAATTTGCAACAGTAGAAGGGGTTCCTAATAGTAACGATACTGTACAAGCTAAGGATAGTAATGGTAACGCAACATCTACAGTTAAATATACTTTATCAGACGGTGTAGCTTCTATTAAAGACGCAACAAATGTAACGGTTATGGCAAAAACCGATACAAATTCATTATGGTATAATAGAAAGCAAGACACATCATATGAGATCAAATATATAAATTTAGGTCTATATAAGAGAGCACAAATAGATACGGCTTTAATGCAAGGTGTACAAGAAGTAGATGTTGGCATTAAAGGTGATCACCACATTTATGAATATAATTTGGAAGGAAAGGCATTAAAGGCAGATGAAGACGAAGCAAATGCAATCAATGCAGGAAAAGAGGAATGGGAACATCAGGAACCAAAAATATGGGATAATGTGGGCGTGACATTCGCAGAAAGATTCAAAGAAAACAACAAAGTGAAAAAATATAAACAACCTATATATAGAGCAGATTTTATATATAAAAATGATAATGATAAATCAAAAGAATTAGAGATAATATTAACATATAAAATTACATTAAGAAATCAAACAGGCCTTACAATAAAAATCAATAGTATAACAGATTACTTTGATAAAAGATATCAATTATATAAAATAGGAACAAATTTGCAAAATCACCAAATAACAAATGAAATAGCACAGGATAAAATAATCAGGTATGGAGAAGTTGAAAAAACTAATAAAATAGGTATTGACTTAAAAGACCAAAATATTGAATTAGATGCATATAGTAATAAAGAATTATATATTCAATTTAAATTTGATAAAGTAGCTGTATTAGCAGCATTAAATCAACCAGGTGATGTTGAAGGCTATCAAGATTTAAAAAATATTGCAGAAATTTCATCATATACAACATATGAAGATGGTAAACTATATGCGGCAGCAGATAAGGACTCAGTACTTGATAATGCAATTATTGATAATGAAAATACTTATGAAGATGATACAAGAAAAGCTTTAGGAATTGGACTTGTGCTTAAGGAACCTAGAGAGATTACTGGATATGTATTTGAAGATGAGAATGATCCAGATAAACTAGCAAATGAAAATATCCGTCAAGGTAATGGAATATGTGATGGTGAAGAAAGTGGAATTGAAGGTGTAAAAGTAGAACTTTTAGAAAAGATAGAAAATCCAAGTAATCCCGAAAATCCAACATATACTTCAGTAATAAGTGAGGATGGACGAACTCCTGAAATTACTTGTATGACAGATGAAAATGGTAAATATACTCTAACAGGCTTTACGCCAGGTAATTATATAATTAGATTTAATTGGGGTGGAGCATATAAAGTAAAGGACAAAGATGGTAAAGAATTAACACCAATAGACTACAAAGCAACAATCTACGATAAAGATAGATATGATGTTGATAATGGTAATACAGATTACTACAAAAGAAAAAATGTGGATAATCAAGCTGTTAAAACCTATTATGAAAACTTATCAAATAGTGGTGTAGATATAACAGCACTAACATATGCATTAGATGATTGGAGTATAAGAGAAAATATAGATAGACTACTAAATATAAAAGACAGTGAAGGTAATGTTGGTGATTATAACTTTGCAAGTAAAGACAATGGTGTGTATAATTTAGACAATATTAAAAATATTATTATGAAATCAAATACACCAGTAATGAAGTTCAAAATAGAATATGATGACTATGATTTAAGTACTATAAATGTAAAAGAAAACGTAAATGAAGAAACAACGTCAGTTAAATTTACAACTCCGGGAATAAACTTTGGTATTATAGAAAGGCCAAGACAAGACATAAGCATAGAAAAATATATAAAAAATATTAAACTGAAATATTCTTCAGGAGAAACTGTAGTAAATGCAGATGTAGATATGAAGGGAAATTTAACAGGACAAACCGATTATACTTCATATATAGGAAAATATACAGATAGTAGAAATCGTAGAAACTCTTTAATAAGAATAGAAGCAGATGCAGAAATATTACAAAACTCTTCAATGGAAGCAATATATGAATACATTATAAGAAATGAAAGTGAAAGAGATTACTATAACAAAGAATTCTATAACTTTGGTATAATACCAGAAGGTGAGAGGGGACTTGTTAAAATAACAGCATCTAAGATAATGGATTACTTAAGTAATAACTGTATAGCTAAAGTAAAAGACACTAGTACAATAAATAATAATAATGAATGGATTTTAAAAACAATAGAAGAAGTTAAAAGCAGGGAATTAGTAGATTGTAATAGAGATATGTTTATGAATCCTGTAAAAGATAAGACAATGTATCTAACCGAATACGGAAACAGCGAAGAAAAAGCTGTGGCACCAAAGAAAAGTAATAAACAACCTGAGACAATAATAGAAATGGAAGTAGAAAAGAGATTATCATCAAATTATGACGATAAAACAGATATTTCAAACCAAGCAGAAATTATAGCAATCAAAAAGGATTTTGGTAGAAGAATAATAAACAGTATACCAGGAAACTTTGTACCTAACAAGGCAGGACAGGAAATAGATGATGCTATGTCAGAAAACATTACTATTATATCAAGTACAGGAGCAAACAGAAATTATGCAATATATATTACAATTAGCATAATAATTCTAACTACAATTGCAGGAGGAATATTCTACATTAAGAGAAAAATAGAAAATAATATGAAGTAATATGAATTTCTATAAAAGGGCATCCCCAAAAAAGGTGCCCTTTTGTTATAATATTGTAACAAAAACTTCATATAAAAGAAACAAATTGACAAAATAGACGTTCCGTAGCAAAAAAAATGCCATAAATTCACATAAAAAGTTAAAAAAACAAAAAAAGGCTTGAAAAAGTTTTTGATTGTGTGTATAATGTAATATAGAGATATTATGTAATCAAAAAACATAGGAGGTATTATCATGAGAAATAAAGTATTAAAAATGCTGATTTCTACCTTATTGCTTATCACATTAACATCAGCAAATTTCATTTTGTTAGGAGTAACAAGTGTGACATATGCAGTAGAAAAATTAACACAAGAGAGTGAAACGAACCATAAAAATATATCATTTATGGCATATTTTAAAGAAGGAGAAAACAAGGAAGCAGAACACCGAGTAAAATCAGATATATCAGAAGAAACGATATATTTGCAAATAGCTGTAAAACAAGAAGGATATTTCAATGGAAAAGTAACATTAACAGATAGTAACTTTAAGTTTAAAACAGATACGAAACATGAAAGAATCCAAAGTATAACAGAAAAAGAGATACAATTAAATCAAATAGTATCAGGAGAAACAATAGAAATACCAGTAGGAGTAGAAATTATAAGAGATACAAATATAGATGTATCTTTATTAACTGCGGAAAGTAAATTAAAATTAGAAGGAGAATATACATATGGAAGTAGACCAGACACAAAATCAATAAAAGGAGAAAGAACAGTACAATTAAAGATAACAAGTCCATATGAAGAAGGAAAAGAAGGAATATTTTTAAATCAAGAAGTATTAACAAATAAAGTATTCCAATATAAAGGGGAATCAAGAAGAATAATACAGCTAGAAGTAGAAACAGGAATGGAAGGAAATCTATACCCAATCAAGACAGAAAAATTGGAATTACAGGCACCAAAATTAAAATCAAAATATCCAATAGAAATATTAGTAGAGACACCAGATAATTTAGCAATGAATGGTGAAAAAATAGAAGAAAATAACTATAAATATAATGAAGAAACAGGAATACTAAATATTGAAGTAAACAATGAAGAAAAAGACGGAAAAGTTGTATGGAATAAGACAGGAGCAGATAAATATATAGTTACATATATATTTGGAGGAACAGAAGAGATAGAGCAACAAGACTTATCAGCAAAAGGAGAAATATCTCTATATGACCCAAATAAAACAGTAGCAAAATATACAAGAAGAACAACACTATCATCAAAAGAAATTGATAGTTCTATTACAGTATCTCTAAATAATACCGAAAATGAAATATATAAAGGAGCTATATATGAAGGAATAGAAAGAGAGATAGCTCAAAATATTAATGTAAATGTAAATTTAATAGGAAATATGGATACAATCAAAGTAGAAGAAGACTTATCAAATACACATATGTCAAATATTAGAACAAAAGCCATAACAGTAAATAAAGGAAATCTAGTAGAAATATTAGGAGAAGAAGGAAGAATAACAATAAAAAATAAAGGAACAGGAGCAGTAATAGGAACAATTGTAAAATCAGAAGAAAATGAAGAAATAACAGTAGAATTACCAGCAGAAACAGGAGAAATATTGATAGAAACAACAAAACCAGTAAAAGCAGGAATATTAACAATAAAATCAACAAAAGTAATACCAGCACAAGATAGACAAGCAATGCAAGGCATTGCAGACATGACTTTTGGAGTAAGAACAAGCTATACATTAGGAGAAGCAGAAAGTGAAGGAGTTGAAGCAACATCAGTAGTAGCATTAAAAGAAACACAAAGTTATGCAACATTAGAATTAAGTAGAACAGAATTTTCAACAATGAGAACAAATGAAAATGTAGAAATGCGAATAACATTGCATAGTAATAATGAAAAATATGAGTTATATAAAAACCCACATGTAAGATTAACATTACCAGAAGAATTTGAAGAAATAGAAATAACATCAATCAATTTATTAAATGAAACTGAATTAGAAATTGTGAAGCCAACAATAACAGGAAACGTATTAGATATACCTTTGCAAGGAGAACAAACAGGATATAAAGGAATAGCAATAGAAGGAGCAACAATTTTAATAACAGCAAACTTAACAGCGAATAGAAAACAGAAAAATGTAGAAACAAAATTCATATTGGAATATGAGAATGAAAAAGGAATGCATTATGCAGAAGGAGGAGAAAGAGGAAGACAAGAAGTAGGAGTACAAATAGTATCATATGCAGGAATAATAGCAACAAATACAATATCAGAATATGGAATAGATACAGTAAATAATGATGGAAATAATAAAGGAAAATTAGAATTGGGAGCAGAAGGAAAAGAGGCAGAAGCCAAAGCACAAGTAATAAACAACTATGAAGCAGGAATAACAGGAGTAAAAATATTAGGAAAATTCCCAACAGAAAAAGCAATTGAAGGAAATAACATAAAAATAGCAGTAAAAGGGATACAAACAAGTGGAATAGAAAATAGTAAAGTAAAAATCTATTATACAGAAAATGGAAATGCAACAGAAGAGATAAATAACCCAACAAATAATTGGAAAGAAAATATAGTAGAAGGAACAGAAGTAAAGAAATACATAATAGTAGTAGATAGGCTAGAAGCATCAGAAGAAATAGATTTTACATATAGTATGAGTATACCAGAAAAACTAGAATACAACAAAACAGCAGAAGAAGAATATGAAGTAATATATAACACAGAAGTATTAACAGGACAAATAATGAAAGCGCAAAAAGTAACATTAGAAACAGGAGTAGGACCAGTGCTAACACCTGTGCTAGAAGCATATATAGGTGGCGAAAAATCAAATGCTGTTAAAGAAGGACAGATAATTGAATATAGAATGATAGCAAAAAATGAAGGCTCAATAAAAGTAGAAAACTTTAATATGAAAGCAACAGTTCCAGATGGAACAGTATATACATACGAATTTTACAGAGCTCCATTAGAAGACCCAGAAAGTGAAGAAACAGCAGAAATAGGATTTATAGAAGATCCAAATAAAAAAGAAATAATATTTGAAGGAATTACATTAGAACCAGGCCAAGAACTAACAGAAACATATTTTGTAAAAGTAAAAAAAGGAACAGCATCACAAACAATAAAAAATGCTCTTGAAATCAATTTTGGACAAATAAATAAAGTTTCTGAAGTTGTAGAGACATCTGTTGAACAAGGAAAAGTCGAAATATCTGTTGCATCATCAACAGATAATCTAGAATCAATTGTAGAATCAAGGAAATCATATAGATTTATTGTAAGAATAACAAACATAACAGATAAAGACTTAAAAAATGTGAAAATAAAACTAGATATGGAAAATGCAACAACAGAAAGAATTATTGATTTATCAAAAGAATTTGACATTGGAACAAACGAAGGTGAAAATATATATACTATAGAAACATTAGAAGCAAATAAGACACATGAAATAGTAGTAACTGCTAAAGTAAATGCATTTAATGATGCAGAACAAAAAGATGTATCAGTTCTTGCAACAGCAACTATTGATAAAGAAGAATATAAATCAAATAAGAAAATAAAAACAGCAATAGCTCCATTAATTTCTATTACAAATGTACCTCAAAATGAAAGTCAATATGTAAAAGCAGGAGAGGAAGTTACATATAAAATAGATATTACAAATAAAGGCAACCGAAAAATAGATAGTTTTGAATTAAGAGATGTAATTTCAAATGAGGAAGAGCTTCGTAAAATACAAATTGGAGATAAAGAATTATCACAAGAAGATTATGAAACAAGATTAGACATAGAATCACAATGTAACTATATTGAAATTCAAGAAACTATCGAACCAAAACAAACAAAAACATGCCTAGTTACAACACAAATAGGATATTTGGATAATAGTAATGCAATAGAAATTACAAATGTAGCAGGAGCATATATTGATGCTCTTAATATAGATGAATCAAAAGTTACTCTTATAGTAGAGCCAGTAAATTCGAACGGTCCAGAACAAGGAGAACCAACAACACCAGAAAAACCAGGAAATACAGAAAATCCTGAAAATCCAGAAGAAAACAATGGACAAAGCGGAAATGGAGAAAGTGGAAATGGACAAAACGAAAATGGACAAAGTGGAAATGGAACAGGAGTACAAACTGCAACAAAACTAATTTCAGGTTATGCATGGTTAGATAAAAATGAAAATGGACAAAGAGATAGTGATGAAGCATTATTAGATGGAATAACAGTAAGACTATTTAATACTCAAACAAATGAGTTCCAAAAAAATTCAAAAAGAGAATTGATACAAACAACAACAAGTTCAACAGGAATGTATACATTATCAGAAGTACCACAAGGAAACTATATGGTAGTATTTGAATTTAATAATTCAAAATATGCATTGACAACATATGAAAAATCAGGAATATCATCAGAAAAGAACTCAAAAGTAATAAGCAGAGAAATGACAATAGATGGAGTAGAAAAAACAGTAGCAGTATCAGAAGCAATAGAAGTAAAAGATAATCATATATCATATATCAATATGGGATTAAAAGAAAGAAAAGTATATGATATGAAACTAGAAAAAATGATTACAAGAGTAATAGTACAAAATGCAAAAGGAACAGAAACAACGCAATTCCAAGATACGACACTTGCAAAAGTAGATATACATGCAAAACAATTAAGTAGTTCAAATGTAGTAGTAGACTATAAGATAAGAGTAACAAATGAAGGAGAAACAGAAGGATATATCAAAAATATAGTAGACTATGTTTCACCAGACTTTAAGTTCAGCTCTGAATTAAATAAAGACTGGTATCAATCAGGAGCAAATATTTACAACAGTAGTTTGGCAAATACAAAATTGCAACCAGGAGAGAGTAAAGAAGTAACATTAACATTAACAAAACAGATGACAGAAAATAATACAGGAACAATAACAAACACAGCAGAAATAGTAGAAAGCTATAATGAGCAAGGACTAAAAGATGCAGATTCAGTAGAAGGAAATAGAGCAAAAGGTGAAGATGATATGTCACAAGCAGATTTAATTGTAAGTATAAGCACAGGAGAAATTGTAGTAACAGTAACAGTAATAATTTCAATAATAGCAGTTCTTGCACTAGTAAGTTTTGCAATTATTAAAAAAGTTATGAAACCAGTGGAAATATAGAAGGAAAGGAGGAAAAACAATAATGAATATATTAAAAAAGATAACAAATGTGATATTCTGGGTTATATTAGCTATATGTTTAATTATTCCAATCGTCACATATGCCAAAGACCTTAGCTTAGATGAGATAAAACGTAGTGGTGCAGGTGCAGTAGGTAACACAGTTATAATGCAGCCAGGTTTTAATACAGGACATAATTTGTATTGCATAAATTACCCAGAACATTGGCCAACTGGTCAAAGAATGAATATCCAATCATACATAGAAATAATGGGAAATAAAGCAACTAATGCAAAAGGAGAAACCATAGATAACATATATAATGGGGTAATTGCATATGGAGTAAACAAGAGTAGCGGAGAAAATCCATACGTACCTTGTTTATGCGGAAAACATAACCATGGATTTTCAACTGGGCAAGTAATCTTATGGGATTATTTGGGCGCATGGTATAACCAGGTAGGTTCAAAACTAGGTGTTCATTGTACAATAGTTGGTACAAGTGGCAGATGCGAACCTATAGGAGACCCTTTTGGAGAGGCTGCAAAAATGAACAATGTTTCCTTAAAAACAGATGTGACTAACCATACAAATACAAGTGATTTAAAACCAGAAGAGTTTACCTTAGAAGACGAAAAATGGATTGAAGTTGGACCATACAAATATGAATTTGGTGGAAGTGTTACAGGAATAGAAGTAACTGACCAAAATGGACTAGCAGTTAATGGAAACAATTATAAAATATGTGGAAGAGATAGTAGTGGTAAAAGAACAACTTTATCAACAGTACCAAGTAACCAAAATTTCTATGTTGCTGTAAAAATGAAAAAAGGATATGAAAGCATAAATGTAAAAGTGAATGCAAAAGTAGAAGGAACTTTATATGGAGCAAAACTTTGGTTTTTAACAACAAATGCTGGTCAAAATTTACTATTATCAGAACCTAAAACAGAAACAGTTTCAGACAATTTTGATTTTAATTTTGATATTGATTTAAAACAAGACATAGGCATTGAAAAAGAAAATGTAAAATATGAAGATGTAAAATTGAAAAAGGTTGGATTTATAGTTGAAAATGCTATAACAGGAAAATACATAAATAAAGATGATAGTGGAAAAATCACTTATGTTGCAAAAGCAAATGCTACAACATTCTTTACAAATGATACTGGTAAAATAAAAATCGAAAAAGTGCTAATGGGAGAATATAACTTCTATGAAGTATTTAATGAAGAACCAGGATATGAACCAAATCCAGACAAACCATACAAGGTAAATAATATAACTAAAACAGCTAAATATGATATACTAAAAAATACACCAGTAAGAGGAAATATTCATATAGAAAAAGTAGACAAAGACATTCCAACGTATAAGTTGGATGATGTAGATTTCATAATAGAACAAATAGACACAGATGGAAAACCAGGAAAAGGATTCGTACAATCAGGAGGAAGTACAGTAGGAGAAAAATCAGTATATGGAGAAAATGGAACAAAAGGAGCTAGAGAAACTGCGAAGGTATTTACAACAAGTTCAAATGAAGAAGATAAAGGCCAACTAACAGTATATGAGCTAGAAATAGGATATACATATTATTTCTGGGAAGTAAGAAATGATCACTCAGGATATGCAATTTCATCAGACCCATATGAAGTTACGATAACGCAAGACAATATTGACAAAAGTAGGACATATTATGCAACCGAATTTAAAAATGAGCGTAAATTTGTAGACTTAGCAGGATTTGTATGGAAAGATGGACTAAGCGGTAAAGTAAGTAAGTATAACAATATATATATAACCTTAGCAGGTGACTCAAAAGATAGTAAAGAGGCAATAAAAGACGGAAGTGTAATAGTAAGACTAATAAATACAAAACACCCAGAAAAAAGTATGGAAACGACAACAACGAAAGGTGATTATAGCTTCAAACAAATAGAAATAAAAGAAATAGAAGAAGGAAATTACTATATCGAATTTGAATATGATGGACTAATTTATCAAAATGTTGAAGCATATAATGTGCTAGACAAAGTAGTTTGGGAGCAAATAGGTTCAGAAACGAAAACAGTTAAAGAAGCTATAATAGAAATGGCAATAGAAGGTAAGGCAATAGGAAAAGGAGGAAAAGACTTAACAGAAGAAGAGAAGAAAGATTTACCAGAAACATATCCAGTAGATTATTTAACAGAAGAAGATAAAGAAGCATGGTATCAAAGAACAGTAAACGAAAGAGGATCAAAAGCAATTGAAAAAGATGCGGATCGTAAAGCATTACATGATAGTTTTGCAAAAGTAGAAGGAATAGAAGGAAATGCTACGAATGTGTCTGTAAAAAATAGAGAAGGAACAGAAGTAGGTCAAGTAGAGTATGAATTAGAAGATTATGGAGCAAAAATAAAGAGCAATACATTAGCACCAATGACAGCAAATACAATTAATACGGGAACAGAAATTGTATATGATAGAACAAGTATAGCATTACTAGAAAGTGGAGTATTGACAGGATTTAATTTAGGGTTATATGAAAGACCACAAACAAATATAGCACTAGGACAAGATTTAGAGAAAGTAGAAGTATCAATAAAAGGAACAACAGCGGTATATACGAAAGCATCAAAGAATAAAGCAGGTGGAAACGGAGAATTTGATGATGGTGTATGGAACAATGTAGGAGTAATAAGATTTGGAGATAAAGAATATGATCAACCAGTATATAGAGCAGACTTTATGTATGGAGCAGAAGAGAATTCAAATGTAGAAGATGGACAAAAACTACATATGTACTTTACATACAAAATAGCATTAAGAAATAAATCCACACTTACAACGAAGATAAATGAAATAGAAGAATATTGTGATGCAAGATTTAGTACAAATAAGGAAGATGGATTTAAAGTATATATAGGAACAGCAAAAGGAGAAGAAGTAAGGGATATAACACCAGATATTGCAGATAATGGTACTTCAACAGAAATGAAGAAATTCAAAATTGAATGTAATGAAAAATTAGGAAATTCTGAAATAAGCTATGTATATATCAAATTCCCATTAAATAGAGAAAAAATAGCAGACACATTCAATGTTGAAGAATTACCATCAGAGAGTAAATTGTCAAGTGTAGCAGAAATCATATCATATACAACATATAAAAATGAAGACGAATATGCAATAGGTCAAACATATGCAGCAGTAGATGAAAATGCAGTAGCAAATAACATAAATAATTCAACAGAAGGCATAGACCTTTTAAATGAACAGAGATATGAGGATGATACAGATAAAGCAGCAGATGCAAAACTTTATATAGCAGATTCAAGAAAGATAAAAGGAATTGCCTTTGAAGATAATGCAGTTGACAAAGGAGAGGCAAATATCAGAGAAGGTAGTGGAGCATATGAAGATGGAGAAACAAAGATAGAAAATGTTGAAGTTCAGCTAATAGAACTAGAAGGCGAAAGCCAGACAGAAAAACTAGCACAAGTACTTGTAGATAATCCTGAAGAAGAAGACTTTAATAAATTCATAAATGCACAGGAAATGACGACAGCAGGTGGAGAGTACTCATTTGAAGGATTCACACCAGGAACATATATTGTAAGATTTATTTGGGGAAATGATGGAAATCATGATTCACATAAAGTAACAGAATACAAAGCAACAATAGTAGATAAGACAGAATACGATGAAGCAAAAGAAAACCCATATTATTATAGAGACATAGAAAGAAAATATGGCACAAATAAATCAAGAGCAACAGATAATACTACGATGAGACAAGACATAGATAAAGAATTAAGAACACATATTGAAGGAACTACACAAGTAGAAGGAAATAACTATGCTACAAAAATAGAAGAATTAGAAAAGAGAACAATGGAATCAAATACACAACCAATGACATTTGACATTGAATATAAAGGTTCGGATATTCTATTGATAGACTTACAAAATAATAAGTTACAATTTATTGTAAATGGAATGAACTTAGGAATAATAAGAAGACCAGTACAAAACATAGAGATAGAAAAACGTGTATCAAATGTAACAGTAAAATATTCTTCAGAAGAGGCAATAATAAATGCAGATATTGACAAAGAAGGAAAACTAACAGGAGAGACAAATAATATAGCATATATAGGAAAATCAACAAATCGTAGACAGGCACAAATTAAAGTAGAACTAGATAATGAAGTATTAGAGAACTCAGGAGTAGATGTAACCTATGAATTTACGATAAAGAATGTAAGCGAAAAAGATTATACAAGTATTGACTTCCAGAGATTTGGTACGCAAATACCAGACACAGACAATCAAAGAGGACAAATTGTAACACTAACACCATCAAAGATAATGGACTACATAGGAAATGAGGCAAACTTGAAAGTTTGTCAAGAAAACGAAAATAATGGATGGAGTATAGTAACAGCAGAAGCAATAGGAAGTTTGGTACATGGTGATGTAAAAGATTCAGAGCAAATCAAAGCAACCAAGATGTATAAAACAGAGAAATTAGAAGATACTCCTATAGAACCACAAAATGAAAAAACGATAAATATGGTAGTAGAAAAACGATTAACAACAGCAGAAGATTCAAATATAACAAATCAAGTAGAAATCATACAAGTTAATAAGCCAGATGGATACAACTCAGGAAGTCCAGTTATGAGTAAAGATGAAAATAATGGATACAAATTAACTACATTTGGTAACTATATACCATCAGGTATTAGCGCAATAACAGAACCAGATGACAGTATGGCAGAAACAGTAATAATCATGCCAAGCACAGGTGGAGACAGAAACTACATACCAGAGATAGCAATAGGAATAACAGCACTAGTAGCATTAGCAGGAGGAATATATTTCATAAAGAAAATAGTAACAAAATAATATAGGCTATTAAGGACATCCGTAAGGATGTTCTTTTTTTGAAAATTTATTGCTTTTTTATAGAAAATATAATACAATAAAGTAGAAAAAATAAAAAAGGTAAAAAAAGAATCACTTTTTGTAGAAAACTTTTTTTAATGAAGTGACGAAAAAAGACAAAAAATACAAAGGACAAGTAGTAAAATAGGCATATAAAAAAGTTCTAGAGGTGGTAAGGATGTTTCAGAATATAAGAGAAGAATATATAGAGCAAACTGCTCAAGAGACAAAAAAGGAAAAGAAAACAACGATTTTTTCTAATGTATTTTCATTACAATACATTCCTTTATATGTTATTTCATTTATGATATCAATGGTAGGAATTGGTGGACAAGTATCTCCATTTAGTATTAGTATGATGGCTGGAGCAATGTCAAATACAATCCCAATTTTGGGAATTATAGTTACAGGCTTAATAGGAAACACAATTACATTTGGACTAGAAGGAGCACTTAGCTATTTACTAATTTCACTAGTGTTGATAGTATCCACATTTGTTATAAAACCAATGTATCAAGAGCAAGAAAAAAACGAAAAAATGCGTTTGTCAAAACATATCTTTATATCAACAATAATAATAAGTATTGCAAAAATAGGATTTGGTAGTTTTACAATATATGATATTTTATCAATAATTTCCTTTGCAATTATATCAGTAGTATTTTATAAAATATTTGTAAATGCAATAGGAGTTATGCGGAAGCATAGGAGAGCATAAAGCATTCTCTATAGAAGAGGTGCTTGGAGCAAGTTTGTTACTTGCAATAAGCTTTACATGCTTTGGAGAATTTAATATCTTAGGATTTTCAATTAGAAATATCTTAAGTATACTAATAATATTAGTTTTAGGATGGAAAAATGGAGTATTAGTAGGAACAACAGCAGGAGTAACAATAGGAGTTACTTTAGGAGTAATTACATCTGCAGACCCAATGATGGTAGCAGCATATGCAATATCAGGTCTATTTGCAGGAATATTAAACCGCTTTGGAAAACTAGGAGTAATAATTGGATTTTGCCTAGGAAATGTTGTATTAGCATATGTATCCAATGGATATACAGTAGAACTAATATATTTTAAAGAAATCCTAATAGCATCTATAGGCTTACTTGCAGTACCAAAATCAATACAAATCAACATAGAAGAATTTTTTGGAAACTCTAGGTGCTTACCAACTTCTCCAGCAGGAACACTTACACAAACAAAACAAACAGCAGAAAAACTAAACAATGTGTCACAAACAATAGAACAAATGGCAAAATCATATAGCGAAGAAGAAAAAATACCAGAGGAAAGCAATTTGCAGATATTTACAACAGAATTAGCAGACAACTTAAGAGGATATGAACAAAATATGCTATATGATGATATTAGTAACACAGAAGGAAAAATTGTAAAACAAATATTTGACATTTTAACAGATAAACAAGAAATTACAAGAGAAGATTTATTAAAAACCTTTGCAGACTGTAACAGCTATATAGTCGGATTTGATGATAAGCAAATAAGTGAATTTTTAGATGATAATATTACACAAATGGTTAGAGTTATAAATATGTCATATAAAATCAGCAAATCAAGTTTTGTATGGCAGAAAAAGATGGAAGAAAATAAAAAGAACTTACAAAATCAATTAAATGGAGTATCAAAAGCAATATCAAATTTAGCACAAAATATAGAAGAAGAAATCTCAAAAGAAGGACAATTTGAAAAAGAAAAAGTAGAAATAATAGAAGAATTAAAGCAAAAAGAAATTACTTTGCAAGAAATATCAATAAAAAGGCAAGAACGTTATCTAATAGAAATATATATAGAAGAAATACATAAAAATAAAATAGATATTATTGAAAAAATATTAAGTAAAGTATTAGGAGAAAAAATAGCCCTAAATGAAGAAGAAAGCCTAGGAAATAGACTAAAATTTTTATCAGACGACAAATTTGTTATGGCAATAGGAACGGCGGACACAGTAAAAAACAAGAGCGAAATATCACGGAGACAGTATATTAAATATTAGATTAAAAGATGGAAAATATCTACTTGCAATTAGTGATGGTATGGGTTCTGGAAAAAATGCAAAAGAAAGTAGTAGTAAATCCTTGAAAATGCTAGAAAATTTATTATTAGCTGGATTTCAAAAAGAAACATCAATAGAACTCATAAATAGCAGCTTAATGAATCAAAACAAAGAAATTTTTGCAACACTAGATATAGCAATTATAGATTTATATAAAGGAAATATTGAATTTATCAAAAGTGGAGCATGTCCAACGTATATAAAAAATGGGAAAAAAGTGCAAATCATAAAAGCAAACACATTACCAGCAGGAATTGTACCAAATGGAAACTTGCAAATATATGATAAAGATATAATAACTGGTGATATTATGCTAATGTGTTCAGATGGAGTATTAGACTCAAATGTAGAATATAAAAACAAAGAACTATGGCTACGATATGTATTAGAAGATATAGAAACATCTAATACAAAGAAAATTGCAGATTTAGTATTAAATGAAGCAATAGATAATAATTATGGAATCGCTAAAGACGATATGAGTATATTAGTGTGTAAGTTTTTAGAAAAGTAGATTTTAGGAGGAACAAATGGGTAATAAAGGAAGAAGATATGATGCAGAACCAAAATTAAATATTAAAAAAGTAATAGCAGTAATAATTGCAATTATAATTATTGTAATGTTTATATATTTCTTAAAAGGACTATTTTCACAAAATAAGCCTAATACAGTAATAAAAAGTACATCATATTTCCCAATTTATCAGGATGAAAAATGGGGAGTTATAAACAGTAATGGAGACATGGTTATAAATCCATCATATGAAGAAATGGTAATTATTCCAGACCCAAAAACAGATATATTTTTATGCACCTATGATGTAGACTATAGCACAGGTAGTTATAAAACAAAAGCCATCAATGCGAAAAATGAAGAAATACTAACACAATATGAAAATATAGAAGCACTTGCAAATAAAGACAGTAATCATTTATGGTATGAGCAGAATGTTATAAAAGTAGGAAATGGAGAAAAATTTGGTACAATAAACTATGCAGGAAAAGAATTATTGCCATTAGAATATGAAGAAATTACTCCTATTTTAGGAATTGAGGATTCTCTACTTATAAAAAAAGATGGAAAATATGGAGTAGCAACAAATGATGGTAAAGTCATAATAGAACCTCAATATGCTGAAATTTCAGCACTAGGGAAAAATAAAATTGCAGGATATATTGTAAAAGATGAAACAGGAAAATACGGAATTATTGGATATTCTGCGAACACAATACTTCCAAATAAATATGAAGGAATAACACGGAGTTTATGGAAATGATTTATATGTAGTCATACAAAATCAAAAACAAATTTTAGTAAATAAAGACGGAGCAGAAATATTATCAAAAGATTTTGATAATATAACTCAAATCCTGAAATCTGAAGACAATGGAGTTATATTCCAAAAAGATGATAAATATGGGGTAATGAAAACAACAGGAGAAGTAACTATAGATGCAAAATATGATGCATTAGAAGAAGCAAAATCAGAAATTTTAATATATAAGCAAAATGATAAATGTGGAATAATTGATATTACAGGACAACAAAAAGTAGAACCACAATATACAAACATAACATATGAAGAAACAGCAGATATATATGTTGCAGAAAAAGAAAATTTAGAAGCAGATATATTAGATAATACTTTCACAGTAAAAGTATCAGGAATGGTGCTAGAATGTAATACAGAAGCAGGATATATAAAAATATTAGAGAATGACCAAACAAAATACTACACCTTCCATTTTGAAGAAAAGCAAGAAAAAGATATTTTCCCAAATAGAACACTATTTGCTAGCAAACAAAATGAAAAATATGGTTTTGTAGACAAAGAAGGAAATATAGTTGTAGATTACCAATATGATGATGTAACAGAACAAAACGATTATGGATATGCAGGAATAAAAAAGGACTCACAATGGGGAGCAATTGATAGTAGTGGTAAAGTTATCCAAGAACCAAAATATAATCTAGAAGATTATCTATTAGTAAACTTTATTGGTAAATGGCATCTAGGACAAGATGTTTATATGAATTACTATAACCAAGAATAAGGAAGAAAATCGAAATGAAAATTTATTGTGGAACAGATATTATAGAAATAGAAAGAATAAGACAATCTATAGAAGACATGGAAAATAAATTCCTAGAAAAAATATATACCAAAAAAGAGATAGAATATTGTGAATCAAAAAAAGCACAAAAATATCAACATTATGCAGCACGTTTTGCAGCAAAAGAAGCAGCATTTAAGGCAATTTCTCCAATATTGAAAGATAAATCAAAAATTACTTGGAAGAGCTTTGAGGTGGAAAATGACAAAGAAGGGAAACCTCATATATATATACATGATATTGACAACACAGCATTTGAAAGTATAGACATTAGTATTTCACATTGCAAAAATTATGCAGTTGCATATGTAGTGGTAATTGTAAAATAGGAAGGAAAATGAAATGATATTTGATAGCCATGCACATTTAGATGACGAGAAATTTGACCAAGATAGAGAAAATATAATAGAAGAGATAAAAAAAGCAGGTATTACAAAAGTAATATCTGCTGGTTATAATTTAGAAGCATCTAAAAAAGCAGTTGAAATCTCAAAAAAATATGATTGGATTTATGCGACAGTAGGAATTTCTCCAAATGATATTCCACAAACAGAAGAAGAATTGTGGAAAAACATATCTCAAATAGAAAAAATTGTGAAGGAAAATAAAGAAAAAATTGTAGCAATTGGAGAAATTGGACTAGACTATTATTGGGAAAAAGATGAAGCAAGAAAAAAATTACAAAAAAATGCTTTTATTAAGCAAATAGAAATATCAAATAAACTAGAATTGCCTATTGTTATACACACAAGAGATGCAGCAGTAGATACAATTGAAATATTAAAAGCAAATCCAGTAAACAAAAAGGGAGTATTTCACTGTTGCCCTCAAAATCAAGAATTGATAAAACAAGCCTTGAATTTAGGCTTCTATATTTCCTTTGCAGGGCCAATTACCTTTAAAAATTCAAAAAATGCAGAGGAAATAATAAAATTAGTACCAAATGAAAAAATGTTAATTGAAACAGATAGTCCATATTTGGCACCAGAACCGGTAAGAGGAACAAGAAATGACCCAAGAAATGTAAAATACATAGCACAAAAAATTGCTGAAACTAAACAAATGCAAGTAGAAGAACTAGAAGAAATAACTTTTGAAAATACTTGTAAAATTTTTAAAATTTAAGCATATCCTGTATTTTTAAAACATATAGTATAGTAAGAATCCGTAAACGCAAATGGGACAAGAAGTACCAAAATTTGACAAATTGTCCAATATGTAGTATAATAATATATGTATTGCCAAAGGAGGTAAGAAAAAGATATGAAAAATCAAGAGAACGCTTCACTGTCAATCATCAAGATTATATGTGTAAGCATTATCTTAATCTTAATATCAGGAATTAGTGTTTTAGCAGTAAATACAAATTTAACAGATGTCAAGATTACATTACAAAATGGATATGAATTAACAGCACTAACAAGTAAAAAAACAGTAGCTGAAGTATTAGAAGAAAATCATATTATTATAGAGGATACACAAAAGACAATACCAGCATTAGAGGAACAAATAGAAACAGGAACAGAAATTAAGATTACAGACAAATCATATAATGAAATAAAAATAGCAGAAGTATCAGAACAAGGTGTACAAACATCTTTAGACGAACTAATGCAAAATTATGCACCAATTACAGAAAAAATTGTAAAAGAACAAGTAGCAATACCATATGAAACAATCACAAAAAATATAGCAGAAACAGATAAAGATGTAGAAAACAAAGTAATACAAAAAGGTGTAGAAGGATTAAAAGAAGTTACTTATAAAGTAAAATATCAAAATGATGTAGAAATTGAAAAAACTGTTTTATCTGAAACAGTTATAAAAGAACCAGTAAATAAAATTGTTCAAGTAAGCAAAAAAATAACAACAAGAGGGGCAAGCTCTTCAAGAACATCAGCAGTATCATATGGCGGTGGAAAATGGTCATATTCTGCAAGTGATTTTGACTTATTATGTGCTATAACAGCACAAGAAAGTAGTAGAAGTTATGAGGGAGCTTTAGCAGTAATTACTTGTGCATGTAATAGAGCAGAAAGTGCAAAATGGAGGAGAAATGGAACTGACCCATTAAGCCAATACAAAGCAAAAGGACAATTCTGTTATTCGATAGATAGCAACTGGAAAAGACGTTTAAATGGAAATTATGCATCATATGTAAAACAAGCAGTAACAGATGCTTTAAATGGAAAAAGAAATCACAATTATTTATCATTTAGAGCAGCTGGAACACATTCAGGACAATATATAGGAGGAAACGTATTCTTCTAAAATAAAATAAAAGAGGGTGTCCTAAAATAGAAACCCGAAAGCAAAAATTCCAGTGAGAAATCGCTGGAATTTTTGTGTATAAAAT